>DTSX01000110.1 GCA_012965065.1 Gammaproteobacteria bacterium | reverse complement strand
AACAAGAACACCTAATCGAGTAAGTTACAACTTAGCTCTTGCCGCCAAATATTTTCCTCTTTCATATTTGTGTCTGATTAATAATACGACACATTATGACGTATGATTGCGTCTTGTTTTGACGCATAGCTTTGCGATAATCCAGTTTCCGCTAATTTTTCTGAACTGAATTGAGAGCATTACCGACATTCACCGCTTTTACCCTGGTGCTTCTGCTCACCATGCAAACAACACCAACATACGCTACAAGCAATAAGATTGTTTTTGATATTTGTGAGGATTACTTTGAAGAATTGGATGATGCTAGAGATTTACTCTGTAATATTTACATTCGAGCCATCAACGATTGGAGACTCTACAATCTGGGTTTAATCGAATATCTCGAAGAAGAAGGCTACAAGAGCAAAGCTGAAACTGTGGAAGAACATGATGCTTTTGGTTGCAATACAACTGAGATCTCAAGAGCAGATTTTATACGCCACTACCTTGATTACATGCAAGAGCATGAAGAACGCATGGAAGATTCTTTTATTTATACCATTGGTGATGCCTTGGAGCCTTTCTGCAAGAAACAAGACAGGAAGTCAGAACCTGCTTTCTATCTTGAAGAAGATAGACACAAGAAGAAGTCATGAAATTATATCTTGGAATGGCTTGGAACTTTGGCGATGTTGAAGCAGCAAGAGAACACTTGAAAGATTTTAAAGATATGAGTGTGGTTATCCGAGCCAACAACAAACCTGATTTTGATTTGCTGACCAAAGCCAAATGCAAAATGCATGGAATGAAAAAAGTCAGGGTGCTGGATGGAACAAAAGAACCAAGAACATATCACTTTGATTAACTGAGGAAGTCATAATGATCGATGGACTAATAAGAATCTCTAAAGCTGGTATCTGGTTCTCTATTTCAGGAATGTTAACAGTTGCCTTTGTCTATTGTATTTGGGGATTGGGAGAAGATATTTATAGTGAATTTAAAGAATACAAACTAGAAACTGCATATTCATCTGAAGCTTATTCGGACTAATTAACAAGTCCGGCAATGTTAAAGGCAACGTCAAAACTAATACCATGATCGTTGAGGGAAAAGCGGAAGGCGAGTTGAATGTTAATGACGTCCTGAACATTAAATCCGAAGGTAATGTGAATGGAAAAATTTTTTATGGAGAAATACAAATTGAGGAAGGCGGTAAATTATCCGGAGAGATTAATCACCGAGATAAGAACAACAAGCAGGAAGAGTTTAAGGATTTAAAGGTTTCATGATGTTAGTAAAACAATTGAACATTTTATTTTTTTCCTTTTTTTTCACCCTCCTTATTTCCTTTTCGTTACAAGCCAGCTCTCTTCAATCAAAAATTAATCAATCCTATCAACCGAACATCAACCGACCTTACGGTTTATTTTTTGTTGAAGCCGATAAACTTGAAGAAGAAAAAGAAATCTTTGCGGCGCCAACCTTGAAGACAGATGTTCATGTTGATGTGCAAGGTTTGCTGACTACAACAACCGTGAAGCAATACTTTATCAATCCAACGAATACCTGGATGGAGGCAATCTATTTATTCCCACTTCCCGATAAATCAGCGGTTGATTTTCTTCGAATGAAAATTGGTGACCGTTTTATTGAAGGTATAATTCAGGAGAAAGTGGAAGCGGAAAAAACCTATGAAAAAGCCAAGAAAAGCGGGCAAAAAGCATCCCTTGTGAGCTCGAGCAGGGCCAATATTTTTAAGACAAAGGTCGCTAACATTGCTCCAAGTGAACTAATCATTATAGAGATCCGTTATCATGACGTCCTGACATTAAAAAATGATACTTACAGTTTAAGAATCCCAACCGTCATTAATCATCGCTACACGCATTCAAAAAAAGTGCAAGAAGGTGATGTGACATCAGAAGTCGCAGAATTGAATCCTGAGATACACTCCCCGATTAACAGGAGTCCGGATTTTACGATTAATCCTTATTCCATTTCAATTGACCTGAACACCGGCTTTGACATTACAATTCCCGAAAGTTCCTTTCACACCATATCTGTTGACAGTGTTTCCTCCTCGCATCATCAGATCACTCTTGTTGAGGGCAAGATGCCCTCAACAAGAGATTTTGTTTTGAACTTCTCGCCAATCAAGTCACCAGAACCTTACATAGAAATCTACGGAGAGGATATCGGTAGAGATCTTTATCTCTACGGTTTGATTAATCCGCAAATTGAACAGCAAGATCTCACCGTGATGGAGAAAACAGCAATTACAATTGTCGCGGATGTGTCGGGCAGCATGAGCGGGAACTCTCTACGACAAATGCAGGGAGCCCTGATTGCGTTTATCAATCAACTGCCTGAACATCATTACATTAACATCATCGCTTTTGATGATCACCATTATAAATTATTTAAAGTGCCCAAACCTGCCACCCAAAGCATTAAGCAACAAGCCTTAAGGTTTGTTCGTAACATGGAAGCGGATAACGGAACCAACATGCTTCCTCCTGTCTATGAAGCAATTTTAGAGCAACCTCCTTTGTTGATGAAGCAACAGGTGGTGCTGATGACGGACGGGGCCATTGATTATGAAACTAAGATGATGGCCATTGTTCACGAGCACATCGGGGACAAGCGATTTCATGTAATCGGGATAGGCAGTGCCCCCAATTCTTTTCTCATCAAGGGAATGGCAAAGGCTGGGCGAGGAAGTTATTTATATGTCGATGGCAATATCAAAGAAAAAATCAAGGAGTTTCTCTTTAAGATTAATCGCCCCGTACTAGAAGATCTAAGGGTTGTGATGATACGGCAACACGACATGCTGCCAAAAAAATTCCCGGACATCCTGGCAGATGAGCCCATCACCTTTTTCTTGAAAATTCCTGATGCAAAAATGGCAGATCTCACCGAGCCCTTTACCATTAAGGGAAACAAGCGATCCACAGCATGGAAATTTTCGGTTGCGCCTGATCAAATCCAGAAAGGTAAATACCTCAATCAACTATGGGCGCGTGAAAAAGTTGCGGACATCTCCTTTCAAAAAGCAATCGGCTTTATACCTGCCATGCAATACGAACGACGGGTGAGAGACCTTGGTCTCACGCATCATCTCATCACTGAGTTTACATCCCTAGTGGCTGTTGACCCCATTGTCTCGCGTGATCAATCCAGTCCTTTGTTAAGCCATCAGATTGCGCATAACATCCCGGATGGCTGGGAGGACCCGGAGATCGTCAAAAAAATAAAAATGATGCAACAGCACTATAAGCAATTGAACCAAGGACCAATGGAAGTCTTGTACAAGCTAAACTTACATACGGCAAAAGCCCTTAATGTAAATTTTGTGCCAACCGCAACAAATAAGAATCTGTTTCTCCTACTAGCAATCCTTCTTTTCCTAGGCTCTTTTTTTCTTTTCAAAATACAAAGACGAATAGCTTGAAAAGATTCCTCATCCTTCTCCTAGCAATGACCCTGCTGTTAGGAGGAGGATACTTTGGTTTTAAGGTTTTTGAGATTGAACTGAAGGCCCGTGTTGCCCAGCCGCTCTTGCAATATGCCTGGCACAAAACAATCAAGACAGGAGAGGATCAACGCCCCTGGAGAAGTTTTGATGGCGTCCCCGTCTTGCGCTTAATGATACCCCGTCATGAAGTGGATCAAATAGTGCTCTCCGGGACATCGGGACAAGCCCTTGCGTTCGGGCCGGCCTTTCATGAGGAAAGCAAGCTTCCTGGCAAGGGAGGGGCAACCGTGCTCTCAAGCCACCGTGATAGTCACGGAGTGTACATCAGACAATTGAAAAAAGGAGATACCATTAAGCTACAGGATCGCTTCCAACAATGGCATTCCTATACCATTGAGGACTTTTACATCCTGAATGTGAAGACCGATACCATCTCTACGACAAATACCAAAGAGGTGCTGCTCATCATTACCTGTTATCCCTTTAATGCTCTTACATCCGGAACGCCTCTTCGCTACGTGGTCAGTGCGAGTCAGAATTTAGGAAACAGGTCGTGAGTCAAGAGGCTTTGGATGAACGGAAAGAATTACTTGGATTAATAAAAGGACAAGAAAGAGATATAAATGAATGTGAAAAAAATATTGGTTATCAAAAAACGATCCTTTATACATTGATTGGAACATTCCAGAGAAAAGAGGAATAAATGTTGATCGGAGTGAATGTTAGGTTTCAACAATTGTGATATTTGACAGGTTTGTTGGAGGCTTTAGGTATGGCTAAAATTTGTGCAGTTTGCAATAAGAAGATTAGTTTTTTTTGGGAAGCTCAACCTCAACCAGAGATTTATACTCATCCTGATTGCGAAGCAAGATTTTTACAAAGCCCAGAAAGATATGGAGGCAAAGCAATTGAAGACCCAGTTCAAGATGCAAGATACCAAACGATTAAAAACATTCTCAAAGCATTTACTATTGTTATTGCACTTATTTTTTTATGGATTGTCATGCTAGACACTATTTATCGGTGGGATTGTCAATCTTATCCTGAAGATGAGCAGACCATGGAATGTAACTAGATAGTGGATTGAATGAAGAAAAGTAACTTATTTCTTGAATTCGTTGAAATCTCTATATATACCTTAATTTTCTTTGCTATTTTCTTTGCTTTGATACTCATTATGTATGGAGGATTATTTGGTTATATTTGACAGGTTTGTTGTAGGCTTTGGATATGAGTTTTAAAGGCCTTAGTAAAATACAAAATGGCCTATCTTACCTTGCTGGCTTTCTCCAAATACTGCCCGTGCTGACACCCAGGTGGATGTTTAGGGCATGTTTGCGTATCAAGCATCTCCCTGATCTCGAATAATACCGGTTCGACCCAATCGGTGTTACCCTCAAAATCAAGCAGGCTGACCTTAAATCGCATGGTGGCATCGTCCTCCCCAAGCATGCCATCTGGGGTAAACCTATCGCCATCGACATAAAGGACATAGCCTGTTGGGCTGACGTCAAAGCCATTTTGTTTCAACACCCACTGGTAGAACTCAATCTGGATTTTGATGTAGGGTCGGTCATCAAGACTTATGACATTGCCCTCCTTGCCACTTGAGGTGCTCTTGTAATCAACCACATGGATTTGGTCGGTCTTGGTATTGAGCCAGACGTCATCAAGTCCCCCACCTACTTTCAGGTTGGTCTGTTCATGGACTGTATTCAGACCCAGTTGGAGCGCCATCGTCCATCTTTGAAAATCCTCGTGCTGCAAAGGGATTAGGTGGCCGAGACCCTTTTTCAACAGGAAAGGATGCGGCTCCTGCCTCTGCCTGTATGCATCAAAGTCTTTTTTCAGCAACACATCGGTTGCGGAGTTGAGCGGCCAGCCATAAAGCGACGGGATGGGAATGCCTTTGACTCGGTCCAGGTAGAAACAAGCTGGGCAATTCACGAAGTTCTGGATGCGACTTCGCCCAAGCTCATAGGGGACTGGGTTCTCTGGTTTGTACGTTCCTCTGTGTCTTGCCATGGTCTCTGGTCTCTTTCCTATTCAACCAGTATATATCTTGTTCATTTCTTTGCTGGTGTTGGAGAGTTCCTTCCTCAACGAAGCAGGTCTTACCACTTCCACTGAGGAACCAAATCCCAAAATCCAGAACCGGAGCTCTGAGGTGTCGGCAACCGTGGCTTTTATCCTCACCCTGCCATCTCTGGTTGCAGTGATGCTCTGGGTTTTGTTCAAGGGGGTTTCGGAGAGGTGGTAGGCCGCATGTGTACTGAAAATCACTTCCAGCTTAACTGGGTTGACCGAACGCAAAAACCCAAGGGAGTTTTTTTCGAGAAATCTATCCAGGCTGAATCCTTCTGGGATCTCGACCGGATCATACAGGTCAACAGCCTTGGTAAACCGGTGCAGCGGCAGGTAGCGGATGCTCCCTGGAGCGTGGTCAACAGCGCAGATTAAATAATGCACGGCATTCCTTGAAACCAAGCCCAAAGGACTGACAATGTACTCCGATGACACTGTGGCGTAGCGTTTGCGATAAAGCACCCGAACCTTGGTATCGTTCAGCAGTGCCTCATAGATCACTTTTTCTATATCTTTTCTGATGGTTGCTATTTCCAGCGGCTGCCCCCTTGGGAATACCCGGACTTTCTG
>DTSX01000109.1 GCA_012965065.1 Gammaproteobacteria bacterium | reverse complement strand
TATTGTTAACAAGGTTGTTGAAATTACTAAGTAATCGCTTTAATTTCTAGGTGCCATAAAGGCACCCCGGGTAAGTTACCGAAATGGGGGGAGAATGTTACTCAGAGGTGCCCCGATCTATTTTTTCAATTCATCAGCAATTCTTTTAATGTGCTCCGGTCTTGTGGTGCAGCAACCGCCAACCACGTACGCGCCCTGATCAATCCAAATTTTAGCTTCTTTTGCATATTCCTCAGGTGAAATGGGTACGGTATTTGCATAGTGATTTACATCGATATCTTCAGTTTCTCCCAGGTCTTGAATTGATTTTTGCTCTTTGAGTTTTCTAGAGTTTGCATAGACTCCAAAATCCTTTGCTTTTTTAAGTGCCTCTATGTTTTTTGTAGCCAAATCAGCAGCACAACAGTTGACTAACTGGCATTCGACGTCCAATTGATTGGCTGCCAATACGGCGTCTTTTAATTTTTCTCCACTGGGTAATATGTCTCCTGAAATGCCTCTGTTGGTCCAGCTCAACCAAACACGGTCACTAAATTCTAAGGCGTTCTTAGCTGCATTGAGGCCTTCCCTAATGGAGCCCATTGTTTCACATAGAATCAAGTCTACTTTTTGCTGGATGATTGATCCAAGGTTTGAATAATAATCATCAAGTACTTCGTTGCTAGGGGTAAGATCTGGACGAAAACTGGTCTCTATGGGCGGAAAGGATCCCGCTATTAGAACTTCAGGAAACCCTTGTCTCGACTCTTCAGCTAAGGCAACTGCCAATCTAGTTAGGCTTTCAAATTCGTTTTCAATACCCTCTCTTTTGAGTATGTTGGGTGTGACGTAGTAATTGTTGGTGATGATCACATTACAGCCGGCTTTAATATTATCTTTGTGAATTTCAACCACTCCATTGGGAGATTTGATGAGTGCTGAGACCGACCAAATGGAAGTTTTCCAATCAGGGACTTCAAATCCCCGCTGTTGCAGTTCATCACCCATGCCACTGTCTAAAAGGTATTTCATAATGCAAGTATCAAATTGAGTCCTTACCGGTTTTCTTCTAATCCAGAGATAGTACCAATTGAAAGGCCAGTCAAATATTTAATTTCCCGATGTGTGTAGCCCTGATCTAATAGGTGTATCACCAATGGTGTTTCATCAGAATACTGTTCAGGTGTTAAGTCTATATTTTTTTGATTGCCATTGACGTAGTTATTATTCTTCATTTTATGATTCCTTGTTTCCTCTCTTTACTGTTATTGAATGCAAAAAAAACTTGCCAGCATTTGCTAAACAAGTTCTCTGAGCAAGAAGAGATCCTCTTTAGCGGTATTTATTAAGCACCCGCAAGCCGGTACAAATCGGTGCTATATTTTGAAATATTAACTGCAATCAAGAAATAATCAAGTATTAATTCTGCTATAGATATTACCTCAGGAAATAATCAAAAACTTATTTTAGGAGATTTATTCCGCTGATAATAATAAATGTACAAAATTTCTAATACCCCTGCAGAATTGATTATGAATAAAAAGAGAAACCATCCAAGTTGACGGTTTCTAGCGGCCTTCCACAGGGCAAGAGCTTTCCAAGTTATAG
>DTSX01000108.1 GCA_012965065.1 Gammaproteobacteria bacterium | reverse complement strand
AGCTTATTTTTAAGATAAAATCTAAGTTATCACTTACTCCCACTCAATAGTAACCTAATTTTAAACCCTTATAGAGCAAGGGTTTCAGAGGCTTGATAGATATTAGAGAAGCTCTAAAGAATCCAGGTAAAACATACCTTTAATTGAACAAATTATTTTTTACCAGTTATAACTAAGGTACCTGCCCAATCTGTATGTTTGTTTGAGTGCCAACTTTCAACTTCATCTAATCCAGCGATTTCAAAAATCTGAACCCATTCTGATTCTTTCAGCATAAGCATTCGAGTACCTACTTTTTCTTGCCAAGAATGGGAATCTGTATTTTCATAATAATGATCTACCCCAACAATCAATCTTCCGCCTTTATTGAGCCAAGAATCTGAAATTTTTCGTACAATTCCTGAGGGATCTTCTAAATAATATAATACTTCCATAGAATGAATTACATCGTACTTTTCTGGCGAATTGAAAGAATTGATATTTGCAAGAATATATTCGGCATCACCACCTCTTGATTCAGCATTAGTAATCATCTGCTCAGCACCATCAATGCCTACTGCTCGGTTGCACAATGTATTGTTTGTAACATTACGAACTACCCACCCATTTCCACAACCTAAATCTAAAAAACTAAAGTTTTTACCAATATTCAATCTTTCTTTTAATGCAAAACTTATCATTTCATCGACAGGTATTGCATGTGCTTTTTCCATACCTCTATCTTTACCTTTTTCAGCCCATTCTCCAAAAACATCTGTTGCTTTTCGCATATTAAAAAAATTCTAAAGTGTTAATGAACCGTCTACTGAGCAATGGTTATAAACTACTCTACTGTAACGGGTTGGGTTTGATGTATGGGTTTATTGATTTGGATCATATCACTCATTATTTAATGTTCTCAGTAAAGATTAACACCGATCAATTAAACGGTCATTTTAATCAAAGGGTTCTTTATCTGGAGAAAGAGGTATCGAGGATGGTGATGGGGGGGGTGGGAGATTAGTTCTCACAGTGTTTCTCTCTCATTTATTATTGAGGTACTTTCTCCCAATCCTCCCAAGATATTAGCCTTCCAGGAAAAGCTGGATTTTCAAATAGCCAATCATCTTTCAACCATATCCTAACAGTTTCAAATAATCTAGAATCTAGACCGGTAGTTAATTCACTCTCTCTGACCCACATAAATACTTCAGTATCATATCCAAGCTTACTTGTAGGATAAAAGTAGACACAACCAATAACTTTTTTTTCATCTAGTGTGACCATGGTGTAGGCAAAAGAAGTTCTCCTTTGAAATTCTTTTTGATGCCATGCCAAATCGATTAGATTTTGTTCTAGGGTTAAGCCTTCTGGCCAATTGCTATCAGGCCACACCTGACTTAGATGATTAGCGCTAGACATCACGGCTTCGTAATCCATGTCCACGTCATTAATAGATAGCATTCTTAATCTGTATTCATTAGTTTCAAGAGTTATTGGAACCTCAAAATCATCTGGAATAAACGGTATTTTGGATTGTGCTTTCAAATTAGTTGAAATAAAAAAAAATAAAGCTATTAAGAAACAAGAAACATAACAAGAGAATCTCACTCCACAGT
>DTSX01000107.1 GCA_012965065.1 Gammaproteobacteria bacterium | reverse complement strand
TCATATCATCCCTTTAATTTGATGATTTATACCCCAGAATTGAGGTACATATTAGTACCTGCATTCTCTTTAAAGATCGAGAAAAGTGCTTTATATCATACCTTTCCTAAAGAAAAAGTTTTGAAAAATTGATAAGATAAAAAAAGTTTAGAACTCTGGTGGCTCTTTTTCCGGAGCATCAAAGAAGGCGAGTTCAAGAATTTACACGTGGTTTTTTACACAGCCACAAACCGCCAAGGATTAATATGTACTTTAGACCAAAAGAGCAAATTGGTTTGTATAACGCTGCTTTCGAGAAAGACAGCTGTGGAGTGGGTTTTGTTGCCCACATAGAAGGCAAGCCAAGCAGGGGCATTGTCACAGATGCAGCTATTGTCCTGGGGAATATGGATCATCGCGAAGCACGGGGCGCTGAACAGAATACAGGAGATGGAGCGGGTATTCTGACTGGCATGCCAGATTTATTCTTCAGACGAATTGCGCTTGAAGTGTTTAATTCCGAGTTACCTGAAGCTGGGAAGTTTGCAGTTGGGGTTCTTTTTCTACCAAAAGACGAAATTCAGAGGAGGCAGTGCAAAAATACAATTGAAAAATTTTGTAACGTTGAGAATCAAAAAATTATTGGCTGGCGAACACTGCCGGTAAAGCCCAGTGAATCAGATATAGGTCTATCTGCCTTGGCTACCATGCCGCATTTGGAGCAATTATTCATTGCAGCCGAAGACAATATTAACCAAGAGGAATTTGAGAGAAAACTGTACGTTATTCGGAAAAGGGCAAGCAATGTCTTAAGACGGGACCCAAAAATAGACAAAGAAGACCTGTTTTATATCTGTAGTTTATCTTCCAAAACGATTGTCTATAAAGGAATGCTGACTTGTAAACAGTTGTTCACTTATTTCCCTGATTTACAAGACAATGATTACAGATCCCATATGGCAATGGTTCACTCACGATTCTCAACTAATACTTTTCCCAGTTGGGACCGGGCTATGCCCAACCGATGCATGTCACACAATGGAGAGATCAATACAATCAAAGGCAACATCAATTGGATGAGGGCAAGGGAAGGTTCGTTGTCATCTGATTTGTATGGTGATTCAATCTCAAAGCTGTTTCCAGTTATTGAATCCAATTGCTCTGACTCTGGTAATTTTGATAATGTCCTGGAGTTTTTGTCATTAACTGGAAGGCCCCTCCAAGAAGCCATTCTAATGATGATTCCTGAAGCTTGGCAAAATAAAAGAAATATTGATCCAAGCCGCAAAGCCTTTTACGAGTATCAATCAACAATCATGGAACCCTGGGACGGCCCAGCTTCCATAACTTTTACCAATGGAGATTTGATCGGCGCGGTTCTTGATAGAAATGGATTGAGACCGAGTCGTTACTATGTAACTACTGATCAACGAGTCATTATGGCAAGTGAAGCGGGAGTTTTACCCATAGAGAATAAAAATATTGCCTACAAGGGGAGGCTTGAACCGGGTAAGATTTTTATGCTTGATTTTAAACAGGGAAAATTGCTTTCTGATGAAGAGGTTAAAAACCCTTTGATTCACTCGCAGCCATACCAGGATTGGGTAGAAAATCATCGGCTTAACCTTAGCGAAATCACTAGCCATGGCCAATTCAAACCGTACCCAGAGACAGAATTGCTCGCCAGAATGCGTTCTTTTGGCTACACCGCTGAGACTTTGGAATTTATGTTGATACCCATGGTCCATGATTTGCGTGATCCTTTGGGTTCCATGGGGGATGATTCAGCATTGGCTGTTTTAAGCGACAAACCAAGAATGCTCTATGATTATTTCAAACAGCTTTTTGCTCAAGTTTCTAACCCAGCCATCGATTCGATTCGGGAAAAAATCATTATGTCACTGAAATGCTACATTGGACCGGAACAAAATCTACTTACAGTTACAAAACGTCATGCCAAGCGCTTGTTGATTGAAAACCCAATTATTACCAACGCTGAATTAGCAGGCATCAAAAATCTTGATTACAGAGGCTGGAAAACTGAAGTGATTGATATCACCTTGGATATCAGCCCAGATTCAACAGAAAATTTGGAGCAGAGACTGGATATAATCTGCCAACAAGCTGAGCAAGCTATCGCAAACAAGTCCAGTTTGATCGTGCTTTCCGATAGGGCATCCAACCAAAACAGGGCTGCCATCAGCAGCTTAATGGCTTGTGGTGCGGTGCATCACCATTTAGTTAATGTTGCACAACGCACCCAAATAGGCATCGTTGTGGAAACAGGCGAAGCCAGAGAAGTGCATCATTTTTGTACACTGTTCGGTTATGGAGCGGATGCGATTAATCCCTATGTGGCTTATGAGGCATTGATCCAAGCAAGAAAAGAGGGCTACATCAAGCATTCGCATCACCACAGAGGCCCTGATAACAGAATACCTCTCACCAACGATAAGGCCGTAGTTGATGCTTATCGACAGGCATCGGTTAAAGGCATTCTGAAAGTCATGGGAAAGATGGGAATCTCAACGTTGCAGTCTTATAAAGGAGCACAGATTTTTGAAGCCGTGGGCTTGGGTAAAGAGGTAATAGAGAAGTGTTTTCAAGGGACCGCCAGCAGAATTTCAGGCATTGGCTTTTCTGTATTGGAGGAAGAGATTGCCAGAAGACATCGTTTGGGATGGTCACAAGCCAACCATACCGTTTCCCAAGTGTTGCCAAATCCAGGCAATTTTCACTGGCGTAACTCAGGAGAAAAACACGCTTGGGATCCTGAGACAATTTGGTCTTTGCAATATGCCTCCAGAATCAATGATGTAAATGTTTACGAGAAGTTCTCCGAGCGTGCCAATGCTCAGAATGAAGAGTCTTACACACTTCGTGGATTGCTTAGTTTTAAAACCAATACTCGGCCTTTGGATATTAAAGAAGTAGAGCCCGCCAGTGAAATTGTTAAAAGATTTTGCACCGGCGCTATGAGCTTTGGTTCCATCTCTGCAGAAACTCATGAGACGCTGGCGATTGCCATGAACCGGATCGGTGGAAAAAGCAACAGTGGAGAAGGAGGCGAGGATCCTGAGCGTTACACTCTACTACCAAATGGTGATTCAAAATCTTCAGCCATCAAGCAAATAGCTTCCGGGCGTTTTGGTGTAACCGCAGCCTATATCGCCAATGCGAAGCAGCTGCAGATTAAAATTGCTCAAGGGGCCAAGCCCGGTGAAGGCGGTGAGCTCCCAGGAAGAAAGGTAGATCACAAAATTGCCAGCATTCGATATTCAACTCCTGGTGTTGGACTAATCAGCCCACCCCCACATCATGATATTTACTCAATTGAAGACCTGTCCCAGCTGATTTTTGATTTGAAAAATGCCAACCCCGATGCAGAAGTGAGTGTTAAATTGGTTTCAGAAGTGGGGGTTGGAATAATTGCAGCTGGTGTAACGAAAGCACACGCTGATCATATTGTGATTTCTGGAGAAGTGGGTGGAACCGGGGCTTCGCCTTTGACAAGCATAAAAAATGCGGGACTCCCATGGGAATTGGGTATAGCTGAAACACACCAGACGTTGGTACTGAATAATTTGAGAAGTCGAGTCAAATTGCAAACCGATGGCGGTATTAAAACTGGAAGAGATGTTGTAATTGCTGGTCTGCTTGGTGCTGAAGAAATAGGTTTCTCGACAGCGCCGTTGATTGCTTTGGGTTGCATTATGATGAGGAAATGTCATTTGAATACATGCCCTGTCGGAATTGCCACTCAAGACCCACTGCTGCGGGAAAAATTTACAGGCCAGCCCGAGCATGTAATCAACTATTTGTTTATGGTTGCCGAGGAAGCAAGAGCCATCATGGCCAATCTTGGGTTCCAAACATTTGATGAGTTGATTGGACGAGTTGATGTTTTAGAAGCCAATGCCGCCATTGATCATTGGAAAGCCGATGGCTTGGATCTAAGCCCTTTGTTAACACCTGCTACGGAATTGAGAGACAATGTTGACATACGCCAAACAATTCAACAAGAACACGGTATAGAAAGAGTTTTAGATCATCTGTTGATTGAGAAGTGTTCACAGACATTGAAGTCCAAAGAACAAACATCAATTGATTTGCCCATTGTTAACACAAACCGAACAACAGGAACAATGTTGAGCCATGAGGTCGTCAAGCGCTGGGGCGAGGGCGGGCTAGCAGATGGCACCATCAAGATTAATTTTGAAGGGTCTGCTGGACAAAGTTTTGGTGCTTTTTTAGTAACCGGGATCCAGTTGAAACTCACTGGCGATAGCAACGACTATTTGGGTAAGGGATTGTCGGGAGGTAGAATTGTTGTTGTACCCCCTGAAGATCGTATTTTTAAAGCTGAGGACAACATACTCATTGGCAATGTTGCTTTGTATGGTGCCACTTCAGGATCGGCATTTTTTAGAGGCAGGGCGGCGGAGCGGTTTTGTGTTAGAAACAGCGGCGCTAAAGCGGTTGTTGAGGGGATTGGTGATCATGGGTGTGAATATATGACCGGTGGCAGAGTGGTTGTTTTGGGGGGTACAGGGATCAACTTTGCAGCAGGAATGTCCGGGGGAATTGCATACGTGTTTGATCAATACCAGGATTTTGTACCAAAATGCAATACTGGAATGGTTGAGTTAGAGGCTGTGGACGACGAAGCAAGAATTGCCGAATTGTTTCGACTAATCAAAATGCACTTACGCTATACAGGTTCAGACGTTGCCCAAAGCGTGCTGGATGACTGGCCAGATATATTGACTAAATTTTTCCAGGTTATGCCCATTGATTACAAACGTGTTCTTGTGGAGAGAACTGAGCACAATGAAGAAATAGAGTCAATATTCGACACAAAATGATCAAACATTAAACGAAAGGCGATAGAAATGGGAAAAACTACAGGATTTTTGGAGTACCCGAGACGGAAGACACCTTGGCGTGATCCGTTAGAACGCACTTTGGATTATTATGAAATCAATACTCCCCCAGACAAAAAACATTTAAAGGCCCAAGGTGCAAGATGTATGGATTGCGGGGTGCCTTTTTGTGAATCTGACCATGGATGTCCAATCGATAATTTAATTCCAGAATGGAATGACCTTGTTTACCGTGGTCGTTGGAAGGAGGCTCTTGATCGTTTATCTAAAACCAATAATTTTCCTGAATTTACCGGCAGGACTTGTCCAGCACCTTGTGAGGGAGCCTGTGTATTGGGGATCAATGAGCCGGCAGTAACCATTAAAAGCATTGAGAATGCAATCGTAGATGTTGGTTTTGAGAATGGTTGGATCCAGCCTCAGCAACCTGCATTCAGGACAAACAAATCAGTCGCAATTGTTGGCTCCGGGCCAGCAGGGCTTGCGGCAGCTGATCAACTTAATAAATTAGGCCATCAGGTATCGGTGTTTGAAAGAGAGGACCGGATTGGAGGTTTATTGATGTATGGAATACCCAATATGAAATTATCTAAAAGCGTTGTTAATAGACGCACAAAGCTGCTCGAGGATTCCGGTATTAGTTTTTACACCAATGTTGATGTTGGAAACGACCTCAGTGCCGAAGAAATAATGAAGAAATACGACGCCATACTTTTAGCAACTGGGGCAATATTACCTAGAGATTTAGACATCCCTGGCAGAGAGTTAAACAACGTCTATTTTGCAATGGAATTTTTAACCGCACACACCAAGAGTTTGTTGAACAGCACTCTAACTGATAACTCTTACATCAATGCAAAAGACAAGGCAGTCATTGTCATAGGCGGTGGTGATACGGGCACAGATTGCATAGCAACAGCAATCAGACACGGTTGCAAAAGCTTGGTAAATATGGAGTTGCTACCGAAACCACCGCTTGAAAGAGACAGCAACAATCCTTGGCCTTTGTGGCCCAATATATTGAGAACCGATTATGGGCATCAAGAATCAATTGAACGTTTCGGTGTGGACCCACGTGAGTATGAGCTCTCCAGTAATCTGTTTGTTGATGACGGTGATAGTAAGGTATCCGGACTCAAAACCCAGTCAATAAAATGGATCAAAAAAAATGGACAATGGAAAATGGACTGCATAAAAGGTACTGAAAAATTGTGGGAGGCCGACTTAATTTTGTTGGCAATGGGATTTACCGGCCCTGAAAAAGATCTGCCAGACCAATTGGGCGTGGATTTTAATCAAAAAGAAAACATTGACACTCCTCTAGGGTCTTTTGCCACCAGTAGATCTGGGGTGTTCACTGCAGGTGATTGCCGAAGAGGCCAATCTCTAGTAGTTTGGGCAATCAAAGAGGGCAGAGGCGCAGCGTTGGCCATAGACAAGTATCTCGGAGGCTAAAGTTGGTAATAGGACGTGAATGGAGTCTTGAACGGAGCTAGAGGACCAATTGAAAAGCAAACTCATAAATAGAGTGACCACAAGCTAGGCCTTTTTTTTCAAATTTTGTATGAAGCCGTTTTGGGAACTTTTCCAGTGGTTTGAATTCTTTCATTGATTCGAATAGAGCATTAATATCACGACCATAATCAGCCCAATCTGTGCAAATATGTACGAGGC
>DTSX01000106.1 GCA_012965065.1 Gammaproteobacteria bacterium | reverse complement strand
TGCTCTCTCTTTTTTCTGAGTTGCCTGAAGGTTAGTGTACGCCAGAATCTTCTCGTCAGTCTAACTAGTTTATCCATTTTACTCGACGAGTAATAGACAAGGTCATCTTCTTCAATCCGATCGTATTGTCTGGAATATTTGTGTTTAATCCAGGCATTAAGGTCCGTTTGTTTGGAGAAATTATAGAGCCAGCGTTTAATGAATTGATCTTTGGGATTAAGAGTCATAGCCGTACCAAAATCAATCAAATAAGGTTGGTTATTCTCCCCAATTAAAATGTTATCTTTTCGTTTCAAATCCCCATGACTGACTCCACCTGCATGGATGGTTAAAATAAGGGTGAGCAGATCTGCAAAAAACTGGTCTCGACCCTCAAGAGTTCGTTCTTTTTCCCTGTAAGAATGTCCATCGATGTATTCAAGGATTAGACTGCCATCGTCACTCAATCCATAGCATTTAGGAATGCCTGTTATACCTTTCAATCTTTGGTAGATTTTGTATTCATGATTGATGAAATATTGGCTTATACGTCCTGCTAAGGGACTTGGTTGATTAGTTTTTTTAACTAAAAAAGATTGCCCATCCACATCCATTTGAAATGCAATGCCCTGGTGACCTTGATTGATTAGTTGCACCAAATCATTGTCTTCGTTTAAGCGAAGTCTATGGTTAATTTTTGTCAAAATCTCTTTTGATAATTTGGTCTTGGATGCCATTACAATTTGTTGGCCAGGAGTATCAACCAGAACAAGACAAAGACAAAAATTGCTGGTTCATAATTTTCTTTCAGGCTTTTTTCCCAGGACCATCGGGTAAGATTTAAACTATTGAACTTAAGTTTAGGCATTAAGGCAGGTGTTTGTTTGGCCCAAGAATCCCAAGTTTCAGGAAACAGTGATTTTAATTTTCGATCCTCGTACTCAATTGCAGGTGGGTAGTAAAACCAAAAAAAGATTGTTGAGATCACAAAAGCCCAGAGAAAGCCGGTAGCAAAAGACATGCCAATGAGAATCAAGATATTCCCTGTGTACAAAGGATGTCTGACATAGGCATAAGGGCCTGTTGTGGACAGTTCCTTGTTCTTTAATACAAATCCTGAGGCATACAAACGGGTAAGCAAACCGTCCAAAACAAACAAACATCCAAGAATAAACAGATACAGAGTGGGCTCGGCAACGACAGCGAAAAGTATGACTAATATTACTCCGATGCTTTGTCTTGAAAATTCATGGAATCGAAGCTCTCGAATAAAATATTGGATTCCTGTTAATTCCTCGAGTCCCTTGGTTCGGTGTGACACTGTTCTAGGATGCTCCACTCCGTTTTTGATTGATCATTTCAACGAAAGATTGATTGATCTCGGTAATACCTTGCTTTTTTGCTTCTGCAATGATTCCTTTTAAGGCGGTCTTAACAAAGACTTTTGGGATACCGGTTAACTGTTTGCAAGCATTCTCAGTAAATGTTACTTCTGTATCAATTCTATTGGCGATGTACATCACGGCATCGTGCTGGGCGCCTTTTCCCTCTGGGGTTGGTAACCAAAAAGCTTTTTTATGTTTCGCAAACCAGAATTGGTTGGCATTTCTAAATCCAAAAGTAATAGGCATATTTGGTATTTTCATATCATCGCCTAAATCTAAATTCTTTCTCCATTGCTCCCGTAAAAAGATATGATTAATTTTAAGTAAAAGGTACTCAGTATCTTCAGTTCCTTTATAGTAGAAATCTTCAGGGTTATCATTTAATTCACATTCACAAACTTGAAATGCATTCTTGATTACTTTTGGCCTATCTGGGTCTGCTCGATAAGCAATAGTCGGAGTTTCTTCAAGTTCAAAAGGGCAATCTTTCATTTTATCTTCGGGTTCTTGACCTGGGTAGCCTAGATCTACTATAGGTTTAATTTTGCTGTGATCATATTCCACCCAATTCATCGCACACTTTTTGACTCTTTTTAAGTGAGTTGAAGTATTTGATCCTCTTCTCGAGATAACAATCCATTCTCTTCTGTTAATTACACCAAATGGGAAAGAAAGTTGATAAGGTCCGATAGTTGTTATGCCTTTTTCACTCACAGTTGTAATAAGAGCAAAAGAACTCAGGAAATAAGCACTGGATTGATACCAGTTGTCGTGCATCGGGCTTTCAGCCCAATTATCATGTGGTTTTTTCTTGAAAAAATTCAGCAATGGTGCATCTCCTTTTCGTTAGCCAAGATTCTAACCGTTTTATCTTTGAAGTAAAAATGCTAATTTACAATTATTGACATCAATCAAAATAGGTGTGGCAAGTGAGAATCCGGGATTGTGTATTCTTTCTGTGTCTGATATTGACACAGACTTTGTGTTTTGCATCAGAGCTCAGCTCTGAAGCTTTGGATAATGCAGATTACATTAGCGGCAAAACCACCTTTCAACAACGATGCAGTGCTTGCCACACATTGGCAGAAAACAGTGCCAATCTTGTTGGCCCAAATCTGTGGCATATCTTTGACCAAACCATCGGCAAAGTAACGGGTTTTTCTTATTCTGAAGGCATGAAGGAATCTGAACTGATTTGGACACCGGATCTCATGGCAAATTTTCTTCAGGACCCTCAAAAATTATTCCCAGATACAAGAATGTTCATCCCGGAACCGGTGCCTGCAAATTTTATGACCGACTTGGTTGCTTTTGTCATGTTTGAAACCGACGCGGCTGATAAGCCCAAGGTTGAGAAACCACAGCCGAGCCAATTGGTTAATTCAGAACTCCCACTGTCCGATCGATTTCCTAGTTTCTGGAATCATTTAATGACCAACACCACCCATTACCGTTTGGTAGCGGCTGAAGGCGAACTGGAGTTTGATGCCTACTTCAATACCAACGGCTCCGTTGGAACCAGTCTTAAAGGTGTGCAAGGTTTTTGGCATGTTAATGAAAAGGATATGTTTTGTTACGCACTTTATGGACTACCAACATTGATACAAGAATTTGTTGAGTGTTTTCCTGTTGCTGCGATGGCTATTCCACGCTTCGCCAGAGAGCTTTGGCGTTCTGAGCCGCAACAAGGGCTAAAGCTGTACGGTGGTATTTTGCCGGGAAGACCGTAGTACTAAAACAAGTTATAATTAATTTATGATTAATTTGGTGAAACTCAGTGACTCGCTGGTGGGCAAGGTGAGGGGCAATCCCGTAGCCATCAGCTTGTTTAAAGAGACAATCCCTGAGTCCTACCAACAGCAAAAAGTGGTTCCCTGTTCCATTGTTCGTCATGCCATGGACTATGGGGAAATTGTTTCCTTTGATCAACACCATCACGATTGCACCACCGGTGTTTACACTGCCGGAGTGGATCCAGGCACAGAGGAGATCAGGAATGGGCAGTATTTGGCAAGAAATATTCCCGCATACACTGATTTGGGTGCTGAGCAAATCAAGACAGGCGACTATGTCTTACCTCAAAATACGGTGGTTGGAATTGGCGCTGCACCACTTGCTAATGTCCCCGAAGGTATCCACGTAGACTGGGTGGTTGTGGTTTGTACTCCACATTGGGCAAACTTTATCGGTGGGGCACGAACCGTCTTAGATGGAACCCCGCCCCGAGGTTCCTGTGGCTCTTCTTTCTGTAGCGATCTCTTTGCCATACCTTGGCACGATGACAATGTCGTAATCACCCCTGGGGATTTGGGTGGTCGAATGAACAATCGTCTTAAACCCGAAGAGATGTTTGTGGTTGTACCCAACCAATATCTTGAAAGTTTGCTCAACATCATGACTTCCACCCCCGATGCAAGGGCAGTATTGGAGGCAACCAAACCTGAGGATTCTGAGTACTGGGAAAAACGCAAACGATCCAAACGTGCAAAACAAGCTAAGGCATCAAAGCCTTCTCAAGACAGTTTAGATGAAAAGTTAAGCATGCACTGGGAGCAAGAAGCGAAAAACCTCATTGCCATGACGCCTCCTGGCATCATAGAAATGGCGATAAACAATGTGGAAGACTTTGCCAGAGACACGGGCGTGGATCGTATTACCAAAAGCGTGGTTCTGGATCAGATGAAAAGTATTGGCATGGATCCATCAATGCTCAATTAAACTATTCATGAAAGACAAAATTTGCCTAATCACTGGAACAGCCAGTGGCATGGGAAGAATTGCTGCCAAATCACTGGCTGAAAAAGGTGCCACTCTAATCTTGGTGGATTTTGACACTGAAAATGGTCTCGCCGCTCGAGATGAAATTATCGAAGCCACTGGTAACAACTCAATTGAATACATTGACTGCGATGTGTCTTCCTTTTCGCAACTGCATCGTTTATCCCACCACATTCACGAGCATTATTCACGTTTGGATGTCTTGATCAACAACGCAGGCATCACCGAGTCGATGAGAAGAGAAAACGAAGACGGGTTTGAGATGACATTAGCAACCAATTTCCTAGGACCATTTTTACTGACCCATCTTTTGCTTGATTTGCTGCAAGCGGCAGCGCCATCAAGGATTATTAATATCTCTTCGGATGCTCATAGGATGGTTAAGGAATTTGATTTTGATGATATCAACAATAGAAAACGCTGGAATAAAATAAATCATGGAACTGGATTCCAAGCGTATGCACGTTCAAAAGCTTGCCTGAATGCATTCTCTTTTCGACTTGCTAAAAACCTGGAAGAAACCGGGATATCGGTTTATGCCGTTTCACCGGGATATTTTATTAATACCAATGCTCATCGTCATATGCGAGGAGCTTACGGGCTTTTAGTGAAAATAATTCGTCCTTTTCTTCAATCAGCAGACAGAGGTGCTTTGAATCACATAGTGATGGCATCGGAAGAGAAATACCAAAACCAAACAGGATTATACTGGGAGCATGGGGAAACCAAAGACGCGTCAGCTTTTTCCTACGACCCTGTTTTCATTAACTTCGTTTGGAAGTATGCTTGTGATGCAACAAAGATTAGTGGGTGATCTGGGTTGATTTAATGAATCAAGAAAAAAGAAAATTCTTAGTTAACAAAGCTAAAATCTCGAAACTGCGACTTTTATTTGTATTGCTAATAGCATTTACCTTAATTGCTTCTTGCGACAATAATCCTCCATCAATGGAGCCTGAATTGATTGTCTTTAATGCCGATATCCGAACCGTTGATCAAAATCAGAATCGGGCCGAAGCTTTTGCAATTAAGGACGGACGCTTTGTTGCCGTGGGCAATAATGAAGACGTGCTAGATCTTAAAGGCACAACCACAGAATCCATCAATGCAAATGGGGCTACCATAGTCCCAGGCTTTATAGATAGCCATACTCATTTGTCTTCAGGCTCTAAAATTGTCACCGGAATTAACTTAACTGGCATCAGAGAAAAATCCGTTTGGCTGGAAATGATTGCAGAAAGGGTTAAGACAATGGAACCCGGCGAATGGTTATTGGGTGGTCGCTGGGATTATACTTTTGAGAATAAAGGTCTACCAACCCGTTGGGAATTAGATAACGTGTCTCCGAATAATCCAATTGCGCTTTCAGACATTGATGGACACTCCATGTGGGTAAATTCTTTGGCTATTGAAAAAGCTAATATAAGAGCGAATTCAGAAGTCCCACTAGGTGGACAAATACTTGTTAATGAGTCATCCGGTGAACCAAATGGAATTCTGCTTGAAGGTGCAATGCAGCTCATTTGGGATGCTCCAACTTATATTAGAGATTCAGATCTGTCCAGAGATAAGATAGAGCAGGTTTTGGATTATGCCAACTCATTCGGCATTACTGGTGTCCATGATATGTCCAGTCGTATTGAATTAGAAAAATATAAAGATTTGGCAATTAACAAGAAATTATTCTTAAGGGTTTTCTGGGGAGAGATGTCAAAATTTACCCAAGAAGACGATAACACTAATAATCAAAAACTCATCAATCAACTCATCAGGGAGTATAAATTTCATGATCAAGATGTCGGACCCTTGATTGAATATGGATTTATTAAATATGTGATTGATGGAGTGCTATCCACTCATACAGCAGCATTGATAGACCCCTATTCTGATCGACCTGAGATTGTCGGAGAGCCATTCTATATCCAGGGAGAGATAAATCGGTTAGTTAAACGTGCTAATAGCCTTGGAATGCCAGTGGCAATTCATGCTATCGGTGATAGAGGGGTTAAGATGGCTTTAAATGCATTTGAGTACAGTGGCAATACGTCTTTAGCCAACCGGATTGAGCATATTGAAATTATTGAACCTAGTGATATAGATAGATTTAAGAAGCTGAATGTCACAGCCTCAATGCAGCCCAATCACGGAACAGGAGTAATTGGTAAATACATAACTCCTAGAGTGGGTTTAGAAAGAGAGAAATATGCTTATGTGTGGAATGATTTTCTAAGATCTGAGGTTCGTTTAGCACTGAGCAGCGATTTTGCGACTTCTCCTTTTTCACCTCTGGTTCAATTGGCAGATGCGGTCTTCAGAGAAAGCCCAAGTGGCTTGTATGAAGGTCCATGGTATCCTCAGCAGGCACTTAGTTTTGAGCAGGCCTTGTATGCCTATACACAAGTTGGTGCAGATCTAGCAGGGTGGGGAGATCAAATTGGTAGCATCAGTGTTGGAAAATGGGCTGATTTCGTAGTCCTAGATGGTGCACTCAACGATCCTGTAGGCCGTG
>DTSX01000105.1 GCA_012965065.1 Gammaproteobacteria bacterium | reverse complement strand
TGGAACGGTTAAACAACGAATGAACGAAAAACCTATACAGTATTTACAACAATTCCTTGATCGCAGTCCCAGTGATACTGAGAGAGCGGGTGAAACTCTGATTTTTTTCTTGATCCTTTTACAATTCCCCTTTACTTTATCTAAGATTAAGATTAATTGCTCAAAGATAAGAACTTAAATATATAACTTTAGTAATGGATTCAGTGCCCTCAGCTATTAAGGATAAACCTACTTTTAAATTTCGCCAGTTCATTGAACAATACGGTGTATATTTAACTCTTGTTATACTGCTTATTATTTCGGCCCTGATCACTCCGAATATGTTTGAAAAAGAAACACTTGCCGTCATGTTCCGACAATGTGCTCAGCTTGGGATAATAGCTATTGGCCAAACTATGGTCATGCTTGTTGCGGGGTTAGATCTTTCCGTAGGGGGAGTCATCGTCATGACTTCAATGGTGGTGGCTGAAGTGAGTAATGGTAGGAATGAAATGATTCCGGTTGCTATTCTGATAGCTTTAATTATCGGAATGCTTATTGGATTGGCTAACGGGCTGCTGATTACCAAACGCAAAGTCCCTCCGCTTGTGGCAACACTGGTAATGCTTTTCCTCGTTACGGGAGTCCAGCAAGCATTCACACGTGGAGTACCCAGCGGATTCGTCCCAGAAGCTCTAGGTTTGGTAAACAAATCCTGGGGATTTCTCTCCATTCCACTACTTCTATGGCTAATACTTAATGGTCTCTTTCTGATCATTTTGAGGCGAACATCTTATGGCCGTAGAATTTATGCAGTTGGAAGCAACCCTGAAGCAGCAAGACTTAATGGAATCCCGGTTAATTTTATTAAAATATCAGTTTATGTTTTAGGAAGTGGACTTGCAGTTATATCCGGTGTGATTCTGACTGGCTACGTGGGTTATGTGGATCGATTTATTGCAACTGGCCTGGATCTAGATTCCATTGCCGCAGCTGTAGTTGGTGGGACGTCATTTTTTGGTGGAAAGGGTCAACTCATGGGTACAATCGCAGGGGTTCTGATCATACAAATATTGAGCACCATGGTTGTCCTAATAGGCCTGGACATAGAAACCCAATTCATCATCAAAGGGCTTGTCATTCTGGCGGCTGTCTCCCTATACAGTCTGGCACACAAAGATAGATAAACTTTGCTAGTTTCAAATAAAACTCCTAATGACTATTAAATAAATTCTGTAGTTTCATGAGAGAATCACAAAACCCTTACATTCTTGAGATGCGAAACATCTTCAAATCATTTGGGGGAGTTAATGCACTTCGAGATGTATCATTTCAGTGTCGACCGGGAACCGTACATGCTCTGGTAGGAGAAAATGGTGCGGGCAAGTCAACCCTTATTAAAATTCTTGCGGGAGCGTTATTACCAGACAGTGGTGAAATTATTTTCAAGGGACAGAAGCATCAAAGCTTTTCAACCCGAAAGGCTCTGAACAGTGGAATCAGTGTGATTTACCAAGAACTGGCTTTGGTTTCCCAGATGACGGTAGCGGAGAACATTTTTTTAGGTCGCGAACCTAGGAAATATTTTGGCATTGTTGATAAAAAGCGTCTTAAGATTGAGGCAAAAAAGCTGTTAAAACAGCTAGGTTTTGAGGTTGATATGGATATGGAAGTGGGAGAAATGACGGTTGCTTACCAACAGATGGTTGAAATTGCCAAAGCCCTCTCCAAAAATGCGGACCTTATTATTATGGATGAACCATCTGCAATCTTAGCTGGACATGAACTGGACCAGCTTTTCCTTATCATCGAATCCCTAAAGAAACGTGGCGTTACAATCATATATATCTCCCATCGTCTTGAAGAGGTATTCCGAATCGCAAATGAAGTAACAATCCTGAAGGACGGGCAATTGGTGGGCACTAAGCCGATTAAAGATTTGAGCCGCGGAGAGCTTGTCAAGATGATGGTAGGCAGGACTTTAGAGGAAGTTTTTCCGGTGTCATTCAATCAACTTGGAAATCCTGTACTCCAGGTTGAGGAGATTTCAACCAAGACCATACTTAATCAGGTCAGCTTTAACCTAAGAGAAGGAGAGATTTTAGGGGTGGCAGGGATGGTGGGGTCAGGACGGACGGAGTTGGCACGCGCGATTTTTGGTGCAGACCCTTTGACTTCTGGCACCATAAAAATCAAAGGACAAGACGTGGTTTTCAAAAATCCTGCTGATGCGATAAGGAGTAAGATCTCACTTGTTCCTGAAGACAGAAAAAATCACGGCCTTTTTACAAAACTTTCTATACTAAATAATATTACACTCCCGATTCTCAGTAAGATTTCTCGCTGGGGTTTCACTGACAAGAAAAAGGAAAATGAAATTGTTGAGCGGGAACGGCAAATACATTCTATTGACATGACATCAGGCAACCAAGAGGTACAATATCTCAGTGGGGGGAATCAGCAGAAAGTGGTACTTTCTAAATCGCTCCAGACCATTCCAGAAGTCATCATAATGGATGAACCAACCCGGGGTGTTGATGTTGGGGCAAAGTTCGAAATATACCAGTTGATCAGACAATTAAATAAGGATGGTATTGCCATATTGATGATTTCTTCTGAATTACCTGAGATCTTAGGTCTAAGTGATCGGATCCTGGTAATGAGGGAGGGAAAGATTGTAGCTGAGTTGACTCCTAATGAAACCAACGAGGAGATGATCATTGAATTCGCAACAACCAATACACAACAGTCTGTGCCATAAAAAATTTAAAAAAGTGTTGCTTTAAAAATTATAAAACTCAAAAGAAAGTATGAAACGATCGTTTTTTCAAAAGCACGCTATAATTCTTATTGTTTATGCATTAATTTTAGTGCTAGTAGTAATTGGTGCTTTCAATTCTGAACATTTCCTAACCCTTCGAAACCTGACTAACGTTATGCGTCAGGCAGCTTATCTTGGTACGGCAGCCTTAGGAGAAATGATGGTCATCTTGATTGCAGGCATTGATCTTTCCGTTGGTTCTTTAGTAAAACTATGTGTACTGGTTTCTGCGATTCTAATGGATGGTGACCCTGATAATGTATGGATGGCTGTTAGTTTGACGTTGGGATTGGGGCTTTCGGTTGGATTGATACACGCATTCTTGATCAATGAATTAAACATGTCTCCCTTTGTAGTTACATTTGCTTCACTCTTCATTCTTAAGGGTATTTCTCTATCAATCACTACCAAACCTATCGGTAGGGCAAGTAGGGATTTTCTAATGCTTTACAGCGAGAAAATTGCTGGAATCTACGTCATTATTTTTTTCTTTATTATACTTATCCTCATGATGATGTTCCTACTAAACAAGACAATATTTGGGAAACATATTTATGCCATTGGAGGAAATCTGTCTGTGGCACAGTTGTCAGGCATTTCAGTCAAGAGAGTAAGGTATGGTGTTTATTCACTTTGCAGCGTCCTAGCTGCTGCTACCGGATTACTTTGGCTGATGAGGATGGGAGTGGGAGACCCGGTGATTGGAAATGGACTAGAACTAAACGTAATCATCGCAGTAGTAATAGGAGGTACAAGCCTATTTGGGGGACGTGGCACGGTTATAGGTGTATTGGGAGGAGTATTATTACTTACATTTACTGACAACCTGTTAGTTATACTTGGTGTTAGCCAGTTTTATAGCGGATTAATTAAGGGGCTTATTTTTGTAGCCGCTGTTTCGCTTTATAAAATGGAGAACCGTTAGGGGGAAAGTTATTCGGTACACTAATGTTTTTAAATTCTATAATAAATTTTGGGGAACCCCAAGTTTTCGGAAAGCATCTCCTGCTTTCTGTACATGACTTTTCCCGTCAGACAAGGATATCTGTAAATGACCTGGAAGCAAGGCATCAAAATCTTTTTTTTCAATCTTGAAAATAGATTCGGCATAATCATTGATTTTGCAGTCATGAATGTTTTGCAGTAGTATTCGTCCTCCCCAGAAGACCATGTCTCCACCGAAGAGGTATTTCCTCTCTCCGCCACTCAGAAGAAAACTAAGGTGCCCTTCACAATGACCTGGAGTTTCAAATATTTCCATTGTCATGTTTCCAATTCTGACCAAATCTCCCTCTGACAATTCAACATCAACTTCGCAGGGTTTAAGATCAAAATCTTGAGGGTAGAAACCTACTGCTTTGCCTACATCCAGTGAAGCGGCTTTCTCGTCTCCCTCTCTTATATTGGGTGCCACAATTTTTGAGGCATACATTTCTGCATCAAGACATCCCCGGGCTTCTGCTGCTGCGCCAATATGGTCACAATGGTAATGGGTGACGAGGATCTTTCGAATTCTTTTTGGATCTAGACCGTCATCTCGGATGTTGGCAAGTATTGCTTTAAAATCACGATCTATTCCACAACCGGGGTCGACGATCGCAAGCTCTGTTCCACTGTTAATTACATAAACATGACAATCTAGTCTTCCAGATATGTTGAATCCGTAGTATCCACCACCCACAACATAAACGTCGCTAGTTAGCTTCATATTTTTTTAAATACTTTTCGGTATTGATTAAATATGTTATAACTACCCTGCCTCAAAATTTAGCATTACTCGAACAATCTTGTTTCACTGATAAAGTTATCTAAGGATAAGTATGATTGGTTTATTTTCTCAAATAACCGAGTTTCTTGAGCCTTTCTTTTGGAAATAGAATGGGGCCAAATACATCGTCACTCCATTCCTTGTTAAAATATTTACGTCCTTCTAAATCGGAAAAAGTTCCGGTATCTGGAATGTGATCGACAAAATCGATAAATCGAGGAACTAGTCGACCACGTAAAATATTTACGGCCGCATCCATACAGAGGACCACCATAGCATTAGGATACTGCCAAGCTCCATAATCTAGATCATTTTCAATAGCCTGTCTCAAAAAACCAGTTGCGAATTCGCCACCACCAATTGGAGGGATTTTCATACCCTTGTCTAGATATGCACTTACAATTCCCTGAGACATTTGAGCACCTCCAGACCAAATGGCGTCAATACTGTCACCGTACTTGACTAACCAAGTCTCCATGATACGTTTCGCCTCAGCCGTTGACCAGTTTCCTGGTTGCTCGGCAATCACTTCGATTCCAGGATACTTTTTAAAAACTGCCTTTCCTCCGGCCTCCATTACGTCTGATGTGCTTGTCCCAGGAATCCCAGTCATCATTAGGACTTTCCCATTTCCACCAAGCTTTTGAACCATATAATTTGCCAGTCCAGCACCACTTGCATAAAGATTAGTGCCTACTTCTGTTACAAAATTATCAGTTTCTACGGCACTAGCACAAAGGATGACTGGAACACCTTGAGCCATTGCACGTTCAACTGGAGCGGATAGAGCTGCTGCACCCATTGGTACAAGTATCAATGCATCAGGTTCCTGTGCGAGCAGGTCTTCGACCTGTGGAACCTGCTTATCTGCAGAAGCTTGTGCGTCTGCATACAAAAGTTCACTTATAACTTCTTTTCCTAATTCCTCAGTATACCAGTTGGCATGTTCATCAAAGAGTGCTGACCAAGAATTGCTAGTTCCTTGCGCCGCAATAGCAATTCTGTAAGGACCTGGTTTACGAAATTTGGATGTGTCATATTGTTCTCCTTTACGTTTTAGAACACTTTGTAGATAAGGTGATGAATTAATTTCCTCCTGAGTAAATTCTTCTGCTCCCTGAGCTGTGAATCCAATAGTTAGTATCATTAAAGCTAGATATACTTGCAAAGTGGATTTTAATTTATATTGAATATTCATAAAAACTCCTCTAGTTTATTTAAAGATTAATTATTGCATTATTGCAATAGCGTGTATAATATATTAAAAAAATTAATTGTCAATACAAATAATTTGTCAGAGTCTTCATTGAGATGGATTTATTTTATTATTTGTATTATTAGTTACAAATATAGCAAAATAAATTAAAGTTTAAGGAGTGATTTATGAAAGAAAAATACGCTAATGATGAACATAAGAAACCTGTAGGTAAGATGAGCAATGAAGAAATGGAAATTTTTCTACATAAGGGCTATACACTTAGGTTAGCGTGCTTGAAACCCAATGGTGCTCCATTCGTCGTGCCATGCTGGCATCAGTGGGAAAAAAAGAGTAACTGCGAAAAAGGATCTGGTTGCGACTGTGTCAACGGGTGTTACTGGGTAATTCCAAGAGGCCGTTCAAAATGGGCTGAATACTTAAAAAATGATCCCCGTTGCAGTTGGGTAATTGACGATGACCAGACTATGGAAAAAATTTTGTGTGAAGGAGTTGCTGAACTAGTTGAAGAAAGCGTAGTTGAAGGGAAATGGGTAGAAATAGGTGAAAAAATGGCAGTGCGCTATCTTGGACCAGACGGACCTACTTACTTGGAACCTACATTAAATCAGCCTCGCTGGTTATTCAGATTACATCCAGAAAAATTAAAAAGCTGGCAAGGTGTAGGCTGGGCAAAAAACTATTGGTTTGAAAATACTGGAGGACCAACTTGGGAAGAGGTTCATAAAAATGAATAAATTACAAAATCATATTAGATGTGTCTTTTTTTAAAAATCAATGACGTAAAATTGGCATAATTATCAGATTTATAAAATAAAAGATTTGTGTAATCTGTTGGAGAGGCTGGCGCACCCGGCAGCAGTCGAACCCGCGTATTCATTAGTGAATTCAAGACCATGCAGAGTTTGGTGTCCATATAGGT
>DTSX01000104.1 GCA_012965065.1 Gammaproteobacteria bacterium | reverse complement strand
TACCCTATAAAATATTAGGAGCTCCAGGCTCTCCATACAGCAGAAAACTTCGCTCGGCAATCAGATACCGCAGACTTCCATACATTTGGGCCAATAGAAATAGTTCTGAAGATGTCAATACTCCAACAGTACCAGTGAACCTGTTGCCGGTATTAGTTTTACCCGGTGAGAGCGGTGACTACAAGGAAGCAAAGATAGATTCAACTCCGATTCTTAGATATTTGGAGGATGAACACAAAGAACGTTCACTGATACCCACCAACCCAATTATGGGTTTTTTGGATTATTTAATAGAAGACTATGGCGATGAGTGGCTAACAAAAGCCATGTTTCACTATCGCTGGTCGCATCAAGAAAACGTGGACTTTGCCCGTTCTGTTTTACCTCTTTGGTTGAAGACAGATGCAGCAATGGAGGAGATAGAACCAATATCAGAATATATATCTACGAGGCAAATTGAGCGGCTTAGATACGTTGGTTCAAATGAACTAACCGGAAAGTTCATCGAAGACAGCTATGTCAGATTTCTAAATCTTATGGACCGTCATCTTATTGGCAGGAGATTTATTCTTGGTAACCGACCCGGTTGTGGAGATTTTGGAGTTTTTGGACAATTAACCCAGCTGGCTCAAACCGACCCGACTTGTAGAGCGGTCACTTTAAAAAATGCCCCAAGGATATTTGCATGGTGCGACAACGTAGAAGATCTCAGCGGTCTTGAGCCTAAAGAAGAAGACTGGATGGAACTTGATTCAATTCCAGAGACCTTAGTAGCGATATTGGGGGAGATAGGCAGAACCTATGTTCCTTATTTGATTGCTAATAGCAAAGCCTTGGAAGCTGGACAAGAGACATGGGAAGCAGAAATAGATGGCAGTATTTGGTCTCAGGGTTCTTTTCCCTACCAAGCCAAATGCTTGGCTTGGGTCAGAGAAGAGTTCTCAAAACTGGCACATGAAGATCAGAAAATACTCATTGATTTATTAGAGAATACAGGATGTCGAGCCCTTATCAGCTAGACCGCCTCAAGAGTTAGCTAGTCTAGAAAAATATCATTGTCATGGCATACTACAAATGCAAATTGATATATGTGAGTAATCGTTAATGAGTAAATACAAATACCTCGAAGTTAAAAAAAGATTGGGCGTGACCAACGTTTTTCTCAATAGGGTAGATAGCCAGAATGCCTTGAATGAAGGGTTAATGGTTGAGTTGACCGATTTTTGTTCCGCAATAAGAAAAGACGTTAAAACAAAACTTATTGTTTTTAGATCAAATGCCAAGAATTTTTCAGTTGGTGCCGACCTGAAAGAACCGAGATCAGAGCAAACAAAGTTGTATCAATGGAAGCACAACAGAGGAAAGGATCTTATCCAGGCTATTTTGAATGTTGAGCAAATAACCATTTGTTTGATGCATGGCTATTGCTTGGGAGGGGCTGCCGTCATTGCTTCTGCTTGCGATTTTAGAATCGCCGAAAAAAATACAAAAGTCGGCTATCCTGAAATTAATTTAGGGATGAATTTAAACTGGCTGGGTCTGCCCTTAGCAATTAATTTGGTAGGCATATCCAGAGCCAAACAAATGGTTATCGGTGGAGACTTTCACGATGCGGATCAACTGGCATCTTGGGGTTTTATTGACGAAGTTTTTACAGCCAAGAATCGAGAACTTTGTCTGAAGAAATGGGTGACAAAATATTCATCCAAACCCCCTTTAGTTGCACAAATGATTAAACGCAGTTCCAATGAATTGGCCATGACTCTTTTTAAAGGGATCATGCACATGGAATTTGAGCAATTTATGCTGACAACAAGCACAGAAGATCAGAAAAAGGCCATTGAAGGGTTTCTGACGAAGAAAGCTGTTGAATTTGAAGGCAACTAGCCAATCCTGGGTTTAATTTGGAGATGAATATGAAAAAGATTTACTTGGTACCTCTAATCTCACTGGTTTTTTTTAGCGGCTATGCTGCTGAAAACGACCAAACACTCTCGGCAAACACAATTGAAGAACAAAACCTGCATCAACATATAGCGATGCTTGCATCCGATGCATTTGGAGGCAGGGCGCCAGGCAGTGAAGGCGGGGAGAAAACAAAAGAATATCTGGTGAATGTTTTTCAACAATTATCGCTGGAAACAATCAACGGAAATTACCTGCTGGATGTTCCCTTGGTTGAAGTATCAGTGGATAAAGGATCCTATGTCTCCATTCTTCAAGACGACGGTGAAAAGATGCTTGAGCAAGGTAGTGAAACCGTTTTTTGGACCAAGAGAGTTCAGGAACAAGTCTCCGTCGATGACAGTGAAATGGTATTTGTCGGCTATGGAATTGTTGCACCAGAGTACGGATGGAATGACTACCAAGGTATGGATATGACTGGAAAGACAGCGGTAATGCTTATCAACGATCCAGGCTTTGCAACCCAAAACGATGCCTTATTTAAAGGCAATGCCATGACTTACTACGGAAGATGGACTTACAAATACGAGGAAGCTGCCAGACAAGGCGCGGAAGCTGTGGTGATCATTCACGAAACCGCCCCAGCTGCTTATCCTTGGCAAGTCGTTGAAACCAGTTGGCAAGGAAAACAGATTGATTTAAAACGAGAAGACATGGGCTTAAACCGAGTTAAGGTGGAGTCTTGGATCACTCATTCCATAGCTCAAGGCCTGTTCGCAAAATCTGGACTGGATTTAGAAAGATTAAAACAGCAAGCCCTGACCGCTGAGTTTAAGCCTGTAGTGATGAAAGGCCTTAATCTCAAAGCGAGATTAAATAACACCATAAGATTTACGAATTCTCATAACGTAGCTGCTGTAAAAAAAGGATCGCTCAGACCCAATGAATACATTCTCATGATGGCTCATTGGGATCATTTAGGTACCAAGGAGGAACAAGCAGGAGACAATATCTACAACGGAGCGGTGGACAATGCCACCGGTGTTGCTGGAATACTGGAACTGGCAGAAACCTTAAACGACTACAACAATGAAAGATCCCTGCTTTACCTTGCGGTCACTGCAGAGGAGTCGGGACTTCTTGGCTCAGCGTATTTTGCTGAATACCCGCCTATAGATTTATCCCAAGTGGTTGCAGGATTTAATTTTGACGCCATGCAACCGAGAGGAAAGTTAAAAGACGTGGTTGTTGTCGGTTATGGTGCATCACAGCTGGAAGATATACTGGAGAAGAAACTGCAGAAATATGATAAATATTTAGTTCCAGACCCAGAACCTGAGAAAGGTTATTTCTATCGTTCGGATCACATAAGCCTGTCTAAAAAAGGAGTGCCAATGCTTTATGCAGATGGGGGCATTGATAAAGTCGAAGGCGGTATTGAAGCCGGTGAGCAATTGGCGCTCAACTACGTCACCAAGGACTATCATCAACCCTCTGATGAATACGCTACCGACTGGGACCTCAGTGGCATCGCAGAACAATTATCGATAACGGCTGAAATAATCCTCGATCTTGCCAATTCAGAAGACTGGCCGGAATGGTATGAAGGCAATGAGTTCAGATCGATTAGAGAAGCGTCACGAATGTCGCCCACTAACTAGGAAAGGAGTGCTTTTGATTGGGAAGCGTAAGATGGATGGACGGTGATGAAAAATCTGTACTGCAAGAGCTTTATAAACGCCTTGCGAAAACCTTAGATGAACAGCGCACCAAGGCGCGAGATAAGCGACATGAGCTTGGTTTTCGTACAGCCAGGGAAAACCTACAGGATATAGCAGACCCTGATTCATTTGTGGAGTATGGGCAACTGGCTGTTGCAGCACAGCGTAATCGTCGAGACTACGAAGAGCTGCAGAACAGCACCGCAGCCGATGGCATCATCACTGGTCTGTGTACTATCAACTCTGAACTGGTGGGAGCTGATGCAGCTAAGGCGATTGTCATCATTAATGATTACTCGGTACTTGCTGGTACTCAGGGCTTCTTTCACCACAAAAAATTAGACAGGATGTGTGATTTGGCTGACCGATTAGCCCTGCCCGTAATCATGTACACTGAAGGGGGTGGTGGCAGACCCGGTGATACCGATGTCACCACACACATTGCCGGACTCAATGTTCTCTCATTTACCAACTGGGCCAGGCTGGCAGGCAAGGTTCCCCGTATAGCAATAAACAATGGTTTTTGTTTTGCTGGAAATGCGGCTCTGTTTGGATGTGCCGATTTCAAAATTGCCACTCGTGATTCTTGGATTGGCATGGCAGGACCTGCCATGATAGAAGGAGGTGGGCTTGGCACATTTGAGCCAACAGAGATCGGACCTGCTGAAATGCAGGAAAGTAATGGCGTCATTGATATTCTCGCTGAGAATGAAGCGCAAGCAACCCAGCTTGCCAAGCAACTTCTGTCGTACTTTCAAGGTGCAACCAGCTCCTGGTCTGCCGCAGATCAGGAGCTGCTTCGAGATATCATTCCCAAGGACCGTCGCTGGGCTTATTCCGTTCGTGATATCATCCAGATAATAGCGGATGAAGGCAGTTTTTTAGAAATTCGCCGTGTCTATGGACGCAACATTATTACCGGTTTTATGCGACTTGAGGGCCGTCCTGTCGCCTTAATTGCAAACGACTGCCAGCAAATGGGTGGTGCTGTTGATTCTGTATCTGCTGAAAAAGCCGCTCAATTTCTTAACATTTGCAATGCATTCAAACTGCCACTGGTATCTCTTACAGACACCCCTGGCTTTATGGTAGGTCCTGACAGTGAGAAGGAAGGTGCGGTGCGTAAAATGGCATCTTTATTCATTGCTGGTGCAGCGTTAAAGTCACCGGTGGTGGCAATTTTTCTACGCAAAGGCTACGGTCTTGGCGCGATGGCAATGGTTGGGGGTAGTTTTCTCGATCCTTTGTATTCCGCCGCTTGGCCCACCGGTGAGTTTGGTGCGATGGGTCTTGAGGGTGCGGTGAAGCTTGGGTTTAAGAAGGAGCTTGATGCAGAGAAGGACCCAGAACAGAGGGCTGAATTATACGATAAACTGGTGGCTCGGATGTATGATGCGGGCAAGGCAACTGAGATGGCTTCCCACTTGGAGATTGATGCCGTCATTGACCCGGCAGCAACCAGAGAATTTATTATCAAGGCGCTGCATGCAATTCAATAATCGTAGTTGCTGTCTTATCAGCTGAATGGCAAGTGAAAAAGCCTGTCTTGCAGTTATGAATATTAGCGACCCAACAATCTATCTGGATATGGATGGTGTGTTGGTTGATTTTTTTGGTACTTTTGCAAAATATGCTGGAGTAGAACACTGGAAACACATTGATCAACGAAAGCTGCAAGATGTATTGGATAAAATAACAGGCTCAGATTATTTTGCCAAGCTACCTAAAACAAAGACCTGCGATAACATTATAGAAATGGCTATAGACTTTGCAGGATCTTATTCCATTTTATCTTCACCCTTGAGAGGAGATATTTCCAACAGCAGTAAACACAAACAGACTTGGGTAACGAATAATCTGTCTCCACAACCTAGAGAAACAATTATTGTTAGAGATAAAACACTCTATGCAGCTGCAAACGGTGTACAAAACATCTTAATTGACGACCGTGGTTCGAACATTTACAAATGGCGGCAAGCGGGTGGATATGGGATAAAATATCAAGCAGATGAGGACAATTTGTCGGTTATATCCGGAGCTTTAAAAGCGTACGAGCGAGAATAAGTTTAGTTTTTGAGTAAAGTTGCTAAATGCACGTAAGCTGCATTTTGATACTCTGGGCTTGAGCCAGCCATTACCTTGCCTTTAATCGCACATGTTTCATAGGCCCGCCTTCTAGCTTGCGGATCGCTGAAATCAAATTCTCCTTTATTGGGAACGTAAACTGTTTTTGTTTCCCCAGACACCCAAAATTCACATTCTGCAAAACTGTAAGCATCGGGCCATAATTTCAGTGGTAAAAGGCCGTCAAAGGTATGATACGCTCCTGGGTACAATTCAATTTTGGCATTGCCACCCATCTTGTTGATCCTAGAAACAAGCTCGATGCACGGTTTTGGTGGGGTCCAATTGTCAGCCGCACCCATGTAGATCTGCATCAAGTCTTTGTCCCAGTCATCAACATCTGGCAGGGCCATGCACCCGGGATACCACATTAAATACCCGGTAAAACTTTCTCCTTTTTCAAATGCTTCCTGTTGAAACGGCATCCACGCGTTAAACAAGGCAGCAGAGCCTCCCAAACTCCAGCCAGCAGCATAAATTTTCCTGTTATCGATTCTGGGGTCATCCCAGAGCATTTTGAGAGCCATGGCCATGTCCCAGATCACTGTCTCGAGCGTCAAATTAATCTGATCACCAACGGTGGATGTGGTGCCTCTGGAGTCGAAAGGATGCATGGCAAAGACAGCAAAACCAGCTTGTCGCATTAGCTCGAGGTATTTGAGGTGATGTTCCCCCCAATTAAGCGAACCATGCGATGCAATGATCAATGGGTATTTGTCATTAATTTCATCAGGAAACCTCAAATAACCAAACACCTCTTGGTCAGGTTGAGTATTTATGGCATTGTCAAAAATGTTCTCAAAGCCAATAATGTTTTTAGAGGTATAGGTCATTTTTCCATCATCAGAATCATGCCCAAAGACGTTAAAATTAAAAAGGAACAGGAACAAAAAGATTGTGGATGAAAAGTGATTGCGTTGTCTTTTCATGGCAACATACTAACAGAATACCTTGAACAGTTATGTTATAAAGAAAACACAGAAATCTTGATGATGTTAGGAGAAATAATATGAGAAAAATAAACACGAAGCATACA
>DTSX01000103.1 GCA_012965065.1 Gammaproteobacteria bacterium | reverse complement strand
GGAAACTAGATTAGAAATGATTTGTATAAAAACTAAGATACCACCAGAAATTTGTGAAATAGACGATGAACTAAAAGCAATTTATCACAGCAAAGACACAGTCTGTATTTGGGTATTGAAGACTAGAGATGATCGCAATGGGTTTATGGATGCAACAATTGGTATGTCGAAGGTAGAAAGAGAAGAGCATTTTGAGTCATTCTATGATTAAAAGATTACCAGTTTTAATTTTCCTTGTTTTTTTTGCTTTTCTGGCAAAAAGCCTCTTCCAGGATCAAACCGAAATCCCTTCACCACTGATAGGCAAACCCATACCCACATTTTCTCTTCCACGTCTGAACGCTGAAGGCTTGGTTTCGGATATTGATATTGTTGGAAAAATCTCGTTGATCAATGTTTGGGCCACCTGGTGTGTAGGTTGTTTGGAAGAACATCAGTTGTTGATCAAACTTAGCCAAGGGCCCATGGCCATTCCAATTATTGGTATTAACTGGAAAGACCAAACTGACTCTGCAATCCGTTGGCTTGAGGAGCGAGGCAACCCTTATACTCAAATAGCTGTTGATTATGAAGGCAAGACAGCAATTGATTTTGGTGTCTACGGTGCACCTGAGACCTTTCTTATTGATGATGATGGCGTTATTCATTACAAGCATATTGGTGCATTAACCGTTGATGTTTGGGCCCAGGAATTTTTACCAATCATCAATGAATTAAAACAATGAAAAGAAAAATATTAACTTTTCTATCGGTCTTTGCTATTGGAATTGGGTCTTCGATAGCTATGGACGGACTGACTCCTGAACAAGAAGCTTTGTATCAATCAATTGTTCATGAAGTTAGATGTTTGGTTTGTCAAAACCAATCCATAGCAGAATCAAATGCAGAATTGGCAAAAGATTTACGAATTGAAATAGCCAATCAGATCAAAGACGGTAAAACCGAACAAGACATCAAAAATTTTTTACTGAACCGCTACGGTGATTTTGTTCTTTACGAACCCTCTTTTAATAAGAAAACAGTCTTCTTGTGGCTCTCACCACTTCTTCTTTTGTTGCTAATTTTTGGTTGGTACAGAAAAATTAGTTTGAATTAAATCAATGAAAGCTGAGTTTTTAAGCATCCTACTTATTTTTGCAGTTGTGTTGACAGCTGTATTTTTACCATTGGCAAAGACATACAAAAAAAAATCCAGAACCATTATTAGCCTCATACTCGCAACTGCGTTCTTTTCTGCGTTCTTATTTCTAAACTACACAAATGTTTCAACTTACAACTGGGAGGAGGGGTTTGAGCAGCAAGATATTGAACAGATATTAATTGAACTAGACGATCACATTGCTAAAAATCCATTGGATTTAAAAGCATTAAAACTTGCCGGAGGTGCTTACCTGACAATGGAGAATTATGAAATGGCATACACCTACTATCAACGAGCCTATCAGCTAACTATGGAAACAGATATTGAAGTCATTATGGGTCTGATTGAATCTGGGATGATGAATCAAACCGGAGAATTTTCTGAAGACCCAGAGCTGCTTATTACTCAAGCGATTAGTCTTGAGCCAGAAAATCCACAGGCTCTGTGGTTCGGAGGATTGATTGCATTGAGTAACCAAGACAACGATCTTGCAATTGAAAGATGGTCAAAACTTTCAGACAACCCCGAAGTTTCATT
>DTSX01000102.1 GCA_012965065.1 Gammaproteobacteria bacterium | reverse complement strand
GGCAAAAAATGGTAGATAATTGAAATCAAGCGGGGAGGGCACAAAATACATTGACATGTAACCAGCTGCTCCAAAGAACATTGATATAGCAGTAGCTGTAACTCTATTGACTCGATCAAAGAAAAATCCCCATGAAAAATGAGTGATTATGCCGACCACCATCATAAAGCCAAAAACAAAACCAGCCTGTTGCATTGCTTTTGCCGGGCTAAATCCTTGAGTCATACCTGATTGTACCGCCCATAATGCAATGTATGTGCCTTTCAAAGTAAGGTCTGCTCTCGCTGTTAAAGAGACTATGTATGCAAGCAGTATTCTTGGGTTCTTAGCCTCCATAAAACCATTTGTTAGTAAATCAAGGAATTTTATATCTTTTTTGCCTGCTGAGGGCTTTGATAGGACTGGGCCATCGAAGCCTTTATAGAATATATATGTAGACAGCAAACAAAAAGAAGATAATACCCAGTAAGCAACTTGGCCTGCACGTCTGGCATCTGTTCCGTTATCCATAAGATACAAAGGTATCTGAGAGAGCCCAAGAGTCACCATCAGGATACCAATATTATTGAAAACATTACCGGCTCCAATCAGTTTTCCTCTGCAGTGATTTTGTGGAATATCAGTGGTTATGGCTGCCAATGTACTGGCAGCTGCAGCTGCTCCTACAGCCCAAATTGATCTAGAGATATAAAGATCATTGAGTGTGTCTGCTGTTGGGTAAAAAGCATAACCCAGGCCCAATGCAAGTACTCCTATTATTAGTACTGGGACACGTCCAATTCTGTCGGATAAAGACCCAAACGGTTTTATAAGAAATAGGGTGACAATTTCACTTAAAACCCCTAAGTTTCCTGATATAAGTCCTTGTTGATCTCTGGGAATTCCAAGGTTTGCATTGAGGACATAGGGTTGTAGGAATCCCATTGCGGAAAACAGGGCTATGCTTATGAGTGAAGCATAAAGATAAGTGTAAAAGTTTTTATAACTAATACCTGGGGATAGGTCATATATCCATATTCTTAGTGACCTTATTGTTTCGGTTGTTGCCACTAATGCGGTTTAGTTCCTTCTATTGTTAACCTATGCATCGTCCGTCTACTAGCATAGTCTCCAACTGCAAAATGTTGCGTTACTCGGTTATCCCAGAAAGCAATTGAGTTTTCCTCCCAAATAAATCTGCATTGAAAGTCTGGATTGTGCAGGTGTTTATATAAGAAATTCAATATGGAATCACTTTCGTTCTGGTTTAATCCTTTAATATGCGATGTAAAGGCTTCATTTACATAAATACATTTTTTACCAGTTTCTGGATGAGTTCTTATTACAGGATGTTCTACTGGAGGAAGGGCTTTTTGCATTTTGGCAAACCTAGAAAGACCTTGTTCACTAAGAATTTCTTCCTTTGTGCTTGTCATGACAATTGAATGTACAGCTTTTAGTTTTGATAAAAAAGTCTTCATTTTGTCTGATAAATGATTATAAGCTAGGCATGCATTAAGAAACATCGTATTACCACCTGATTCAGGTATAGATACAGCTTTCAAAATTGCTCCCATAGGGGGTATTTTTGTGTAAGTCATATCAGAGTGCCAGATCCTAGAGTTTCTAGCATAAGGACCAGGTCCGTCATCAGCACTTTTTAGTTCAATAATTTCTGGAAAGTCTTTAAGAGTCGGTATTAGGGGATGTTCTTCTAAAGTACCAAAGTTTTGTCCAAATTTAACAAGTTGAGAAGGGTTTATGTCTTGTTTACGAAAAAACACTACATGGTATTCATTTAAGGTGTTTGTTATCAGGTTAAAGTGATTTTTAGATAGTTTTTTTGAGAGATCTATACCAAGTATTTCAGCACCTAGTGCACCAGTGTATGGTTTTATATGTATTTTATTGCTCATTGGTTGTTTTAGAGATTATTTAGAAGACAATATGAGTATATTCAATACTATTTGAATATGAAACCCGTCATTAGATACTTAATAACTGCATAAAACTATAAATTGTTAAAATTCACTTTTTTTAAATATTTTTAGCATTTAAAGAGAATAAACATTAAAAAAACTATATAAGTAACTGATATATATATACTAATAACCAATATATGCATATGTAATAACTTTACATAATATATATTATACGAATATATATATAGGTAAAATAAGGGGTTCTAGGACGTCTTTTTTAGGGTGTTAATGTGTGAAATAGGGCTTTTATGTACTCTGAATAGATTAATTGTTCCCATATCCTGCTGAATTCATACGATACTTATAGGCATTATCAACATTTTGTTCTAATTCTTTATACTTATTAATCTCTTTCATCTCAGTTAATTCATTAAATTTATCCATCTGTAGGCCTATCTTGTGATTTTTTTCTAAAATATAATCAATTTTTGGCTTAACCTTCTCCTGATAACACTTTAGACTTTTAGATATTTCTGCACTTTTAAATCCAACTTTTGGCGGTAGAATCTCTATAAGCTGATCTATACACTTTATTGATGTATTCATTCCTTGGCTTCTGCCTGGATGCAAACCGTGACATGCATCACCAATTAAAACGAGATTATTCTTTACCCATTTGTTTGTGTTGATCATTGTTGGGGGATAGATACCTCCAAAATTAACCTCCAAATCTTTGTACTCTGGAACTAAATCACTGATTTTTTTAGAGCGCTCAGGATTTGATAATTGTTTCCAAAGTCTTACATCTTTTCTATTGATGGTTATACCAATCTTGCACCCTCCTCCTGCTCTTGGGATCATCGCTACAATTCCTTGATCTGTTATGTAGGTCTTTAAATTATTTTCAGCATCAAGAATATATTCACTTGAAAACAAAATTGCTAATGCCCTTTCGTATCTATAGGTCATTCTTGTGAATCCAAAACTTTTTGAAACATGAGAAGCAATACCGTCAGCACCCACAATTAGTTTTGTTTTAATGTTTAATTCTGTTTTGTCTCTAAGTTTTACTGTGAATAAACTTCCATTGGAATTTGTTTCTATGTGGTTCCATTTGAAAATCGGTCTAAGTAACTTAAAGTTTGTATCTTCTGAAGCAAGTTGAAGAAAAACTTCACTAATATTTTCATGATTTAGATAGAGAAAGTAAGGATGTGGAATATTTAATTTAGAGACATTTGCATTCATTATCTCTGTTCCTTTACAGTCGTACCATAATGAGCCACCTCTTTTTTCGGCCCCTGCTTGGAAAAAATGATCTAATACACCCCATTTATCCAAAATTTCACACACATATGGCTGTAAATGGTCTCCTCTTGCAGTATCTTGCGGTTTATTTGATTTCTCAATCAGAACAACCCTGTAGCCCTTACGTCTAAGTCCACATGCCAATGCTGACCCTGCTACTCCCCCACCAATAATGAGAATATCTGTGTTTATTGACATAAAGAACTGTTCATTTGATGGCCTGGAGTTCTGTCTGAGACGTGAATTAAAGAGTTAGAGATTCTTCTTATGCTTGATTGATTAATTCTAGTCCTGTTTTAGAACATGCTGGGAGAGTAGCCCGTGATTTTTTGATACTTTGTATTCTAGATCCCCAATCAATTATTGCTGCAGCAGATGTTAACCCTGCTCCAAATGCTAAAAATAGTATCTTTGAGTTTTGTTTAATTTTGTTTTGCTCCAAGGCTTCAGTAAGAGCTACCGGTATCGATGCCGCAGAAGTATTTCCATATTTATCAAGGTTGATGAAAACTTTTTCTAATGGCAGGTCGCATCTCCTTGCAGTTGCTTGGAGTATCCTTGCATTTGCTTGGTGTGGAATGCAGAGTTCAATATCCTCCATTGTTAAATTTGCTTCTTCCAGAGCTTCTTTGGCGAGTTTAGCCATCGTTCTTACAGCATGTTTGAAGACTTCTTGACCATCAAATGTTAGGCCAAAAAAGTTAGTCTCCTCCTCGATACTGAGATTATTTAGTTTCATATTTGATCCAAAATTTTTCAGCATCAGTGCTTTTCCCTGTGCAGGGTCACAGCCTAGTTTTGATGCGTGCAATTTAGAGTCGCCATCAACATTCTCAATAACCACTGCACCTGCTGCATCTCCAAATAAAACAGCAGTATCTCGTTGCGTCCAATCAAGAAAATAACTCACTTTCTCTGCCCCTATAAGCAAAATACGATTCATAACATTGGAGGAGATTAATCCATATGCTGTGGTTAAACCATAAACGAATCCAGTGCATGCTGAGTTTATATCGAATGAGGCTGCTGAAGTATTTCCGATGTTTTCTTGAACACGAGAAGCACTGCTTGGAATCGTATATTCTGGTGTGCAAGTTGCCACGATTATGGCATCCATTTCTTCAGCTGTCTTGTCTGCTGAAGCCAATGCATGTTTTGCTGCTACTGTGGCAAGTTCAGTCATTGGAACATGAGAAATGCGTCTTTCTTTAACACCAGTCCTGGAAACTATCCATTCATTACTAGTGTCCAAAAAAGTTTCAAAATCTTCATTCTTGAGGATTGTTGGAGGTAAGCATTTACCCCAACCTGTTATTTCTATGCCCATATAGTTTTCTCTCGGCTGAAGAAACTATACTAATACTAATCCTATTTTTTTAATACCCCTAGACGTTCTTGGAGTTTTTTACTGGTAGTGGTGTATTGAACATGAACCTTTTTTCCTGGTTCAATGATGGCTTTAGCAGCAAATGCAGCCATGGCAGCTTCATGACAGCCACTGAGTATTAATTTTTTTTTGCCTGGATATTTGGCTATGTCGCCAATTGCAAAAATACCTTTTTGATTTGTCTGACAAGTTTCTGGATTAACATTAATCGATTTCTTTGTTATATCCAGTCCCCAATTTGCAATTGGACCCAATTTTGCAGAGAGACCAAAGAAAACCAGAAGCTGATCAGCATCTATACTTATTTCTTTGTCTTGTGTAGAAATAACGATTGAGTTTAGTGAATCTCTTTCACAGTTAAAACTTTTCAGTTGGCCAAATTCTATAAGTTGTAGTTGATTGGAGTTTGCCAATTCTTTCATTTTATCAACTGAATGTTCAGCACCTCTGAAGGTTGCAGAACGGTGAACCAAAGTCACTGAACCGCCTGAGTTTTGAAAATCCGATGATGAAGCAAAATCTATCGCCCAATCGAGTGCTGAATCCCCTCCTCCAAATATTACAAGTTTCTTTCCAAAAAATTTCTGTTTTTCTTTAATTTTGTAGTGAAGCCAGTTGTTTTCAAAATCCTCAGTTTTTCCCAGTCCCATTTTTTTAGGTTGGAAAGAACCTACACCACCAGCAATAAAAAGAGTCTTGGTTAAAAAACAGCTGTCTTTGTTGGTCGTGATTTTGTAACCTTCTTTATTTTTTTCAATCATGGTTACTTCTTCGCCTAACTTTATTGTGGGGTTAAAAGGTTTTATTTGAAGATAAATATTGTCAGCAAGTTCTTGTCCTGTACAAACAAGGATTCCTGGCATGTCATAGAGTGGCTTGTCTGGGTAAAGTTCTGAACATTGACCTCCTATGTGTGGAAGACTGTCAATGAGGACTGAGTTTATCCCTAGTAGCCCAAGTTCAAATACCTGAAAAAGGCCACAGGGGCCAGCTCCTATCACAACCGCATCTGTTTTTTGGAATACTTCACCCATGTTGTATCAATCCTTTAAGATCAGCATATATTGGCGTCAATAAATTACTTATCTGTAAACTCCAATTAAGGCCTTTTCCGTTTAATAAATGGTGTCTTATATTAGCTATTTCATTTAAATAATTGAAACATAATTCATAATTAAATTTGGCACCAATTAACCCTTTGAAAGAACTAGGGACATACTTTACTGCATCAATTTCCTTAACTAAAGAGCCAGTTACTAAACTGGATATCCAAATGTAAAGAATTTTCAACAGCATATCTAAATCTTCCTTAGCCCAATTGGCTGCTATCTCAGATGGTTTTGATTTTTTTAATACCAACGAGTCAAGATCCGTGGAAATCTTTTTGATTTTTGCAGTTAAGAATTCATATCCCAGTTCATTGATTAACAACGGTCGTGATCCAAATAAAGCAATAATTTCTTGCCAGTCATTTTCTGTTTCTTCATTGTTGAGCCAACCGATTGTTTCCTCGACTGATGGTTTTCTTATATTGTGAATTTGCATTCGGCTGACGACTGTTTCTGGGAGTTTCTGGATAGATTCTGTTATAAGTATCAGCAGGGTTTCATCAGGTGGTTCTTCTAGAATTTTGAGTAAACTGTTGGCAGCTGAATACGTCATAGATTCTGCAGGATGTATAATAGCCACTTTTCCTTTTCCTTGATGGCTGGTTAATTCAAAGAAAGATTTTAGCGATCTGATTCTGTCTATAGGAATGGTTGTCTTATTCTCTTCAGGACAAACAAAATTACAGTCAGGATGGAATAAATCTGAGTCCTGGTATTCGTTTGCAGTAGTTGCATAATTAGCCCATCGTTTTGGTTTAAGTTTGTCTGAATCCAAATAATCACCAGCCAATTGGAATGCAAGTATCCTTTTTCCAATCCCTGAATACCCAACCAACATAAGGCCGTGGGCATTATCGTGTGTTTTTACTAAATGCGATAATTTAAGGTAATTTGGGTGCAGCCATGTCAATGAATTAATTGCCACTATTTTTAACTAATTCCTTTAAGTATTTTACAATTTGAGTTTGAACATCTTGAATTGGTTTTGAAGCGTCTATCACCTTAACTCTCTCACTAAAACGATCGGCTATTTCCAGGTAACCGTTTCTAACTCTGTTAAAAAAATCATCGCTTTCAGATTCAAAACGATCATTTGCATTTAATTTTCTTCTATTTTTTATGACTGTTACGGGAGCATCCAGTAAAAAAGTAATATCTGGGTCAAGATTTGCATGAACTATTTGTTTAAATGTATTGACTGTTTCAAAGCCCAGCTCTCTTCCGTAACCTTGATAAGCGAAACTTGCATCGGTAAAGCGATCACAAATTACCCATTTTCCTTGTTGCAAAGCTGGTTTAATTACTTGTTGTATGTTCGCATCTCGTGCAATAAACAATAAGAATAATTCACTTAGAGGGGTAATCGTTTCTTTCTCTTGGAACAGTAGAATATTTCTTATTTTTTCTGCCAGTAACGTCCCACCTGGCTCCCTCGTTTGATGAGTTCTGATGCCCCTTTTGTTTAAATAATTTGAAATAAATTTTGTGTTGGTAGATTTTCCGACACATTCAATTCCTTCAATTGTTATAAATAATCCTGACATTTAATTAGTACTGTCTATTGAACATGCAAACAGGAAACAAATATAACCCGCTCAAATGTTTGAATCGGTAATAAATTAACGGGTGAGTGAAATTAAAACAAATAAGAGTTATTTAGTTGAAAAAGTTCCATCCTAATTGGCATTATTATTGACGTGGTCGATTGCAGCTTGAACAGTTAATATATTTTCGGCTTCATCGTCAGATATCTCAATGTCAAATTCTTCTTCTAGAGACATTACAAGTTCAACAGTATCTAGAGAGTCTGCTCCTAAATCATCTATAAAACTTGATTCATTATTAACTTCGTCTTCACCTAGACCAAGTTGTTTTGCAACGATGCCTCTTACTTTTTCTTCAACACTCATTGTTTTAATTCCCCTGAAAATTTAAAAATTTGTTGTATTTTATGCCAATGGTTTATTTTCTCAAACTAATTTCAATAAAAAACCAAAAACATTCTACAACATATTCATGCCTCCATTTACATTAATTGTTTCACCAGTGATGTAAGACCCTAAAGATGATGCCAAATACAGGGCTGTTTTTGCTATATCAATAGGTTTTCCAAATCGCTTAAGTGGTATTGTTTCAAGCAAAGCTTGGTTCATTTTGTCATCAATTTGTTTGGTCATATCGGTAGAAACATAACCAGGAGAAATTACGTTCACGGTAATGTTTCTTGATCCTACTTCTTGGGCTAGTGACTTTGTTAGCCCAATCAGCCCAGCTTTTGCAGCACTGTAATGAGAGTGCCCAGGAGCTCCTGTGGAACCTTGAACAGAGCCAATGTTTATGATCCTTCCATGCCGGTTTTTAAGCATCGATCCTATGACGGCTTTACTGAGATAAAACGCAGATGATAAATTTGTTGCAATCACTTTTTCCCATTCGTCTTTTGTAATCCTCATTAAAAGATTATCTAAACTTATCCCAGCATTATTGACTAGAATTGAGGGCATTAAATCTGATTCTTTGAGGCTCCCTACTTCTTTAGATATTTGTTCAGAATTAGCAACATCCAAAACAATCCCATGACCATTAAGATTCAAATTGGAAAGCCTGTTAGAAATATTTTCCGCACCTTCTTTGGTAGTGGCTGTACCAATAACCGTAGCACCTGCTTGAGCAAACTCATCTGCAATACTTTTGCCTATGCCTCTTGTTGCACCGGTTACGAGTGCAATTTCTCCTTCTAGGAGGGTTAAATTTTTTTCGATAGCCATTGGTCAATTATACCTAGGTAAGAAAATTTGTAGCGAATGTTTAATGTAAAAATCTTGAAATTAGCTAACGGTTTTCTTGAATTTCTTTGTCATCAATTTTGAGCATTGAAGACGATATAAAAGCAATAACCAACAAGATGCTAATCAGTGTAAAAGGAATCAAATAGCCTTGAGTTTGATCATATAAGTAGCCTGTGAAGAAAGGTCCTAAACCACCACCCAATGTATCTAAAATATTGATCACGCCCATAATTTTACCCAAAGAAATCAAACCAAATAAGTCAGCGGTTAACAGTTGAATCAGTGTATACAATCCACCCCAGCCTGTTCCATAAAGGGCAAGTCCTATCCAGACAAAGATAGGATTTTTGTAAACAAGTGCAAGGACAATAAATAGCGAGCCGATAAACATCACCCCTACCCCAGTTAATAAGATTACTTTTCTGCCATATTTTTCAGCTAGTTCACCGCTTGTTATTTTACCGATAAAGCCGCCAAAGAATATCAATGAGACACCAGTTGCCGCTACCTGCGGTACATAGTTTTCTTCTCTTAATAGTAAAAAAACATGCCCTGTCATAGCCAAGATGGCATAAAAAGTACAGAAAGCCATCAATGATAAAAGCCAGAAATTTTTACTCTTGAGTGCTTGTTGCAAAGTAAATCCACCCTTTTGGTTGCTTGCATCAAAACTTTTATTGGAAACTTCGTTTTCAGCTTTTTGTAAATCTTCAGGTCCATTTTTTACTACTAATAATAAAAAAGGGATGAGGAACAAAGGCACCAAACTCAACCAGGTCATGACTTCCCGCCAGTCACCCAAGGACAATAACCAGGTGTTGAGCTGAGGGAATAATCCATTTCCAGTACTGGTGCCTGCAAGGAGAATTCCTATCGCCAGTCCTCTTTGGTTATTAAACCATCTGGAGATTAGAATGACATTCACAAGCATTCCTGAAATGCAGAGCACAAAACCCATGAAAACGTGGATGATATACATCTGATTTAAGGATTCTGCTTGGCTGTATTGCCAAAAACAAGCTGAAAGGATCAGCAGTCCAGAAACCATTAATTTCTTGACGCCAATTTTGTCTGCAGCAACCCCAGCAAAGAAACCAAAAACGGCTGTTGACCAGAGAGTAGTTGCATCTCTAAGTTTCAAGTCAGCCCTAAGGACATCCTCCCCTGTCATCTGGCTCAGGGAGTTCATAATCTCTTCTTCGAAAACATACAGTCCACCAAGGGTGAGCCCATTGGTAACTGTGATTAGCAAAAAAGAGACCGCTAAAATTATCCAACGATAGGTTAAAGGGTTTGTGGGGAGAACATTGACCATCGGTGACAGATTCTTTTTAACTTGAATGAAACATACAGTATTCTATACACACAGGAAAGTAATTTGTTGCTCTGTTGAAATATAGATAGGGGTTCTTGATGTTGAAATCGATCGTCATGGTTACGATGCTGGTAACCAATTTAAATGCCGTTGAAGAAGCATATGACAGTTACTTGGGTTACCAAGTGGTCGAGGAAGGACAGATTGATCGTTCTTTGGGATCAGTATGGGGCGCGAGAGGCATGAACAAGCACCCATACGTGATCATGCAACCAAAAAGTGGTGAAGAAGTGTATCTACGTTTTATTGAAGATAAGTCGATGACAAATTATAGGCCTATGGGTACCCATGGTTGGAACTCCACCGAGATTCTGGTAGAAGACCCTGACGCATTGGCAGTACAATTGTCTAATTCAAGCTTTAATATCATTGGTCAGCCCTATGATTTGTATCCCACTCCAGATGCGCCTCGAGCAATGCAAGTACTGGGCCCATCCAATGAAATCATTTACTTAACGAGGATTATTCCTGGAGGGTCTGGATTTAATTTAGGCAGTGCACAGTCGTATGTAGATCGTGTCTTTATCATGGTTGTGGGAGGCCCTTCCATGAAAGCACTGCAAGATTTTTACAGTCAGAAACTAAATATGCCAGTTACAGAAGCCTCGGATTGGACAATTGGCGTCATATCACGCCTTAACAACTTACCAGAAGATACAGTTTACCCGCTGGCGTTAGTGAGCTTTGAACAAGATTTCTTGATTGAACTTGATGAATACCCATCGGTTGTTGTACCGCGAAAACGAGCAGTCAACCATCTTCCATCATCAACATCGGTTGTTTCTTTCCTTGTTGATTCTTTGGACAATTTTGACATCAAGTGGCGTAGACCCCCTCAATCAATCCAAAATTTTCCCTACAATGGTAGAAAAGTTGGTGTCACCATCGGCCCTGCTGGTGAATGGATTGAACTTATAGAAGAATAGATACACTTATTTTAGGAGAATCATATGTCAGTAATAGTTCTACTAACACTAAAAGCAAAACCTGATTCTTATGATGAATTGGGTTCTTTGCTAAAAAACATCTTAATCGATACATCTGTATTTGAAGGTTGTGAAGGCATCTATGCTTGTGGTGATTCAGAAAACCATACTTTTCTACTATACGAATCGTGGGCATCAACTGAAAATCAGCAAGAATATATGAAATGGCGACAAGAAAGAGGAGACCTGGATGTATTGGGTACAATGCTTCGTGAACCCCCGATTCTTGAGACTAGAGATCTCATCTTTTCAAGCTAAGCTTAACGGTAAAATAAAGGGAGAATATTATGACCTACAGTTGTTTTGAATATGATCTCAGAGATCATGTAGCACATGTCACTATGTGCAGGGGGGATGATTTTAATACAATGACAAAGGCTTTTTGGTCTGAATTACCAGAATTAATCGATAAAATATCAGATGCAGCTGAGGCAAGAGTCATTGTGCTTTCAGCCCAAGGTAAGCATTTTTGTGCCGGTATGGATCTTGCTAATTTCCAAGACGATGGTGAACTGCATGGCACTGATGCTAAAAAAGTTAGTCAAGGCAGGAGAAGTGAAGCTCAGTTTAGAGTGACGCGTGAGTTGCAATACACTATTAGCTGTCTAGAAAAAGCTAGAATGCCTGTGATTGCTGCCATTCAAGGTGCTTGCATAGGTGGTGCAGTTGATTTGGTCACTGCATGTGACATTAGGTATGCCACCAATGATGCATTCTTTTGTATACAAGAAATTAATATCGGTATGGCTGCTGATGTAGGAACCCTACAAAGACTTCCTTATTTAATCCCAGAAGGCATTGTCAGGGAGCTCGCCTATACGGGCAGGAGATTTTCTGCAGATGAAGCTTTGAGATATGGGCTTATTAATGCGGTCTTTGATACGCATGAAGCAGTCATTGATCACGCTCTTAGTGTAGCTCGTGAAATAGCTGATAAAGCTCCACTGGCGGTAACAGGCGCTAAAGAAATACTTAATTACAATCGTGATCATACTGTTGAAGAGTCTCTTAATTACGCTGCACTTTGGAATTCTGCTATGAATTTTTCCGACGATATGATGGAAGCCTTCAAATCTAAGACTGAGAAGAGAGACCCTGATTTCCAGGGCTTAGTAAAAAAAAGAAAATACTTTGAAGATTAGATCTTTGATTTCAAGCTCACCCTAAGAATCAAATAAACAAGCATCGATACCAAAAGCCCAATCAATGAGGGTGTTCCCCAATCTGGGGAATAGAAAGTACTAGCAGCACCTAGTATGTAAGCTACAAAGGCTGCAGGATTCCATTTTGCAATATTGTTGAAATGCCCTGAATGAAACTTTGCTCGATCAATCATGTAATACTCTACAATTACGGGTCCAATTAAAGGAGGAACAATACTCGCAAGTAAATTAATCCATTCCATAAAATTCTGATACAGGCCCAACCCAAGAATAGTACCTAAGGTCCCACAAATCACAGTCATAACATGTTTGGGTCTTTTGAAAATACTTGAGGTTTGAATGACGGGCAGATATAGATTTGCGTCACCAGTGGTCCACAGGGCAAGGCTCATGCCAATGATTCCTATCCAAGCAATGATCACTCCTTGGTCCATTAAGTAGGTTGTAAACATAAAATCACCAGAAACGATTCCACCGAGTGCCCCTACTATTTGCAAAAACCACTGGGCAATAATAAGTACGATGAAGGGTATAGCAATGGCCACCCAAGTTTTTTTAGCAAAGCGCGTGTATTCAGGCATCACCACAGCACCGACAATCCATGAACCAATTACCAAATTAATTGCTTCAACGGTGGTGAGTGGGTTTTTTGCAGCCAATTCAGCAGAAAGGGCTTGGAAGGTTGAAAATCCTCCGGCTTGTTCTACGTTCAAATAAATAGCATATAAACCGACAAAGACTAAAACAGCTACCGACGGAATGCTGACTTTTTCCAATCCTTTTACTCCGAAATAAGTTGTAGCCGTGTATAAAATTCCTGCAAGAACAGCAGCAATATAGAATGTTGTTGAGGAAAAGATTTCAGAAGCTGGAAGCTCAGGATGGAGCGCAGTTGTCCAGGTTGCACCGAAAGCACCTACCACGATTCCTTGCCAGCCAATGAGCAGAATTGAGATGAACACAACTGGTATGTATGCCCCAGCATTGCCATATACATAACGGTAAAGGAGACCGCTGTTGCATGCTGTTTTGTAGCCAATATAGCCCACAAATGCACCGATAATAAAATTGACAAGATTGCCGAAGAATGATGCCAACACTATATCAGGCCAGAAAGGCAGGCCATTGCCTAACAACCCACCGGTAAATAAGCCAGTGACCAAGAAGCCCCAACCAAATGCCAGGGCCAATAAGGGTCCTGCGTTTCTTCGTTGTTGTTCTGTCAGTGCGGTTACTGGGTTGTCTGCACTATTTTTCTCAAGCTCAGAATCCCATTTCCACCAGTTTTTAAATTTTTCAATCATTCTTATATCCTAATTGGTTTTTTTAAAAATTAACTATCTGGCTAGATATCTGGTCTTTAATAATCCAAGCAGCACTTTAACATCAAGACTTACTTAGTTCGACGAGCTCGTAATAGGTTTGCATGTAACCACCAACGGCGCCTTTTAAAAATAAATACTCACCGTCATTTGTACACCAAACATCGTATGGAGGGTGTTCTTCTGGAAGACCTGGAGTTCCAACAAATTGAAAGTGAAGAGCGTCAAAAGTTCCTGCTTTAACGGTAACGGTTTCTTCGCCAACAAAATCGATGGTTGCAGTAATTGAGAATAGCATGGGACCAGTTGCACCCCGATGATCTGGTGAGGACAATATCATTTCTCCAATATTTTGCGGTCCTTTATTTTTGGTGCGATCGTACAATCGTAAATGCCAAGCATCGCAAGCGATTGCATGATTTTGAAATGTTTTTAACCGGCCATCAGTTGGTATTTTCTGACTTACTCTTCCTTCCGTTGATGTAACCACTTCACATTCTGCAAATGTATCATCAAAATTAAACCACCCTGTGCCCACAAATTTATCGTTGACTGATATCCTGACAAAACAATCCTGAGGTAGCCAATTTTCATCCAATGAATATGTAATGTCTCGCATTACAGCAGGACGGTCATCTATTTCACAATGAGCAACAATTTTTCGGTGGCCATTGGAGTGTTTGTTGATAATAAAATATTCCCTGCCCCTTTCTTGTCCTTTGCGGCCTTTTTTTTCACTGAGGTAAATGATTTTTCCAATTACGGTCTCATGGTCTTTTTGCAAGATGCTATCTTTATTCACTGTTGACTTCTTTTTCTTGGTTTTCACCCTCACTCAATTCTCTTTGTATTTCAGGCGATGCATCGTTTTCTGGCTCCACTTGTTCAACGGGTTCTGCTTTACCAAAACGAACCAGTAAATTGTAATGCGCTGTCTCATTTAATTTTTTGACCGTAATAATGGAATACGATTCTTGAAAAAGAGAGTTGGGAATAATTAACTCATCACCAGCAAAACCACAAATCCGTCCGCTCCATGATCTAAAGCTGATTGAATCCGAGCCTCTTATGGAAGATGCAGGTGGGCTGATTTGAATGTGATAAGACCTCGATCGTGGTCTGCCGTAGACAATCAAATTGCCGCGATCAAGTACCATATAATCTGAGATATCCCTTTGGTTAAAACAACTGGACCCTTCCATCATTGTGTATCTTGGTGTATTTTTGTTGCTTAATTCTGCTTCTTGTCCGCAACTGGTGATTAGAATAAGTGGTTGCAGCAGTGCAATAAGGTATAGGTTGTTGCGAAAGGAACTCATGAGTATATTTTCAAATCTACTGTAAAATATTATTTATTTAAGTCAGAATACCACTTTTTAAATTATATAATCCTTGGACAGTAAAAAACAAAATTACGCAAATAAACTTCTATGGAAAAAATTCTAGTCTGCCTAAAAAGAGTTGTTGATTACAACGTTAAAATCCGGATCAAACCTGATGAAACAGATGTGGTTACAGAGGGCGTGAAGATGAGTATAAATCCTTTTGACGAAATAGCTCTCGAAGAAGCTTTGCGAATCAAAGAAAGCGGACAAGCAAACGAAGTAATAATTGTTTCCGTTGGTCCAGAAGATTGCCAACAACAACTGAGAACTGGACTTGCTATGGGCGCTGATCGTGCAATATTGGTCGAGCATTCAGAAAATACCGAACCGCTTACGGTAGCCAAGTTACTGCATCAAATTGTTCAACAAGAACAACCCGAGCTTATATTGTTGGGCAAGCAGGCAATTGATGATGATTGTAATCAGACAGGACAAATGCTTGCTGAATTGTGTTCTTATTCGCAGGCAACCTATGCGTCAAAACTCAGTGTTGGCAGCAATTCTCTGGAAGTAACTCGTGAAGTGGATCAGGGTCTTGAGACTTTGGAGATCGATTTACCTGCAATCGTAACCGTTGATCTTCGATTGAATGATCCTAGGTACGTGAAATTGCCCGACATTATGAAAGCTAAAAAGAAATCATTGGACGTAATCAATCCCAATGATCTTAAAATTTCTATGGATCCATTCTTTAAGGTAATTAGTGTTACCGCACCACCACCAAGAGAGAGCGGAATTAAGCTCAGCGATGCCGGCGAATTGTTTGACGCACTTAAAGCAAAAGGCTTAGTTGATTAATTAATATGGATGCTGATATGAGAGTTTTGGTTGTTGCAGAACACAACGATGGCGCTATTAATCCCAGCACTTCCAAGACCTTGTCGTGTGTTGCTGAATTGACATCACTCGGATCCGATCTATTGGTAATGGGAAATAATTCAGCTCTGGCAGAACAGGCTGCTAGATTTCAAAACGTTGATTCTGTGTTGTATATGGGAAATGAAATATTTGAACATCAAATTGCTGCCGTCATGTCGCCAGTGATTGCTAAAATCGCTCAAGATTATGACTGTGTATTGTGTCCATCCACAACATTTGGCCGTGATCTAATGCCAAGGATTGCCGCTGCACTTAATGTCGGACAAATTACCGACATAATGAATGTGGTTGCTCCTAGAATATTTAAAAGACCTATCTACGCTGGCAATGCAATTCAAACCATAGAAATTCAAGACAATGTAAAAATTGCAGCAACAGTAAGATTAGCCTCTTACAAAGAGGTCGAAACGAATAACCAAGCAACGATAAAGAACGTAGAACTTCCTGAAATTGAACTTCCATCGCACACAAGATTTTTGCGTATTGAATCTGAGGCAACGGAACGTCCAGACCTTCAAGTTGCTTCTGTCGTTGTCTCCGGAGGAAGGGCGTTTGGCAGTTCTGAGAATTTTGAGCTTTTGTATAGTCTTGCCGATAAACTGGGTGCGGCTGTTGGGGCATCACGTGCAGCAGTCGATGCAGGTTACGTTCCCAACGATATGCAGGTTGGTCAAACTGGAAAAATTATTTCCCCAGATCTTTATATTGCTTTTGGCATTTCTGGTGCGATCCAGCATTTGGCAGGGATTAAAGACGCAGGGACCATTGTTGCGGTCAATAAAGATGCAGATGCTCCCATTTTTGAAATAGCCGATTTCGGCATTGTTGCAGACTTATTTGAATTTATTCCAGAATTTCTAGCTAAGCTCGGCTAATCATTCATGCGAGCAAAGAAGCCTTCTAACCTTTTGCTAGGTGTTGCCAGCGGTATTTCCCCATTTGGCATGGCGATTGCTATCCCAACAATTGAAAGTTTTGCCCAGTTGTATCAGGCGCCCTACTCCACTGTGCAGTTTATAATTTCAGCGTATCTATTGGGACTAGCAAGTTCAATGCCACTCGTTGGATTCTTGTCGGATAAAATTGGCAGGCGTCCAGTGCTTTTATCAGGGCTTGTTTTGTTTGTGATTGCATCTATTTTTTGTTCAACAACCGACAGTCTCAACTCCTTAATTTTTTGGAGAGTAATCCAAGGTATAGGTGCCAGTGTTGGCAGTGTTATGGCAAGAGCAATGATCAGAGACGTAAGTAATGCAAGTGAGACTGCAAGATCCCTGTCAAGGGTTACTGCAATCATGGGAATCTCGCCGATGATTGCACCGGTGATTGGGGGCATTGGCTATCAAATTTTTGGCAACCCAAATGGTATTTTTATTATTACTGCAGCAATTGGTATTCTGGTCTTAACAGCAATTTTGTTGCTGCTGCCCGAGACAAGAAATGCCGCATTGCTTGAATCCACAAGCAAAGAGCCTTGGTCAGATAAATATAGGTATTTACTTGGTTCAAAAGTCTTTGTTGGCTCGTCTTTGATTTATGCATTTACCACGGGAGCTTTCTTTGCAATATTAGCTGTGGCTTCCACTGTTTTTTATAACGACCTAGGAATTGATTCGGCAGGTTTTGGGTTTATCTGGAGTGGTTTGACAATTTTGTATACGGTTAGCGCATTCATGGCAGGTACTTTATCTTCAAAGTATGGGCTTATGAAGGTTTTGTTGGTTGGTGTGCTGCTTAACGTGATTGCAGGACTTTTATTTTACTCCCTAGTTAAGGTTTTTGATGTAACACTGATAAGTGTAATTGTTCCCTTGGTCATTATGTTTTTTGCACACGGCTATATTGTTCCTATGTCCTTAGCTCAAGCAGTAAGTGCAAGACCTGAAATAGCAGGCTCCAGTTCTGGGTTATCAAGCGCTCTTGGTTTGGTAATCGGAGGTATGTTTAGTGTCCTCTCAGGACTCGTATTTGATGGCCGTTTATTGCCAATTGCTTTGATAGTCAGTGCATCAACTATTCTGTGTGGGCTGAGTTATTTTATGGTGTTAAGTGGAAAGAGAAAAAATACCGCCTAACCTTTCTGGTCATTCCAGAGTTTCAGTTTGAACTGCTGGTGGTGAATTAAGAGTTACACTGCCAGGTTTGACCACGCCAATTCCTGCCTCTACCAAGAGGAGAATCCAGATCATAATTACAAACACTCTTGCTTTGGATAAGCTTTGGACCATGGCTTCATCGTCGGCATCATTGATGTTGTCGTTGACGATATTATGGATCCCTTTAATGAAACCACCTATGTTTTTTCGAATCATAATTCCACAAAAAATAAGAGCTGCGAAAAGGATGAGTTTTGCCCCTATCCACGGCTCTGAATCCAGTCGATCAAAAAGAAAACCGTATGCAACGGAAGCAATGATAGTGAAGACCATAATCCATCTAAACACGTAATCAATCTTGGTCATCTTCTTCACCAAGTCAGTGCCTTCATTAAAATGTATATAGACCAATGCACTGAACCATACGGGTCCGAGTAAAATAATCCCTACATATTGCCAAGTTGGGTGTTCAATACCGTAATACTCTGTAAGAATTCCACCCACAGTTAGCATTAAACTCAAACAGAGTCTGGGAATCAGATCCAAGTTCAGCATTATTTTCCCAGCAATTTGCCTAGCTTCCCTTGATAATTTCTGATTTGTGGCAAATCCACTTGAATAAAAGACACCTATGTCTCCCCCCAACCAGTAGGCAAAGAGCAACAAATGCACGATGACAGCTATATCTTGTCCGGACATATTGGTATTTTCTGTCTAATTTTAAATAATTAGAGTTGTTCCAGCATATACTCGACGCTACTTACTCTAAATTCTCCACCGGATTCAACGTTAAGTATTTCAACTACACCATTGTTAGCAATCAATGAAAAACGTTGGGCTCGCGTACCCATTCCAAAACCGGAGGCGTCCAACTCCAAGCCCATTGCTTTGGTGAAGTCTCCATTGCCATCTGCAAGCATCAATACTTTGCCTTCCGCACCCTGACTTTTCCCCCAAGCATCCATAACAAAAACATCATTGACAGACATGCAACAAACAGTATCTATACCCTTTTCTTGGAGCTTTTCGCTTTGTTGAACAAAACCCGGTAAATGTTTCAATGAGCAGGTGGGAGTGAACGCACCTGGGACGGAGAACAAAGCAACTTTTTTCCCTGTAAATAACTCCGACGGGGTCACCGGTTTGGGGCCTTCATCAGTCATGGTGGTAAAATTAATTTGTGGTATCTGTTCGCCTACAGCAATGGTCATAATTTTCTCCTAAGTTATTAAAATCTTCTTTTGGATATTCTAAAGATATTTACACGTAGCTCAATGCTTTAATTGATTAAAAATAATGAAATTGTAGGAATAAAAGAAACAATCATTAAACCTAACAGCATGATCAATAAAAATGGGATGGTAGATTTACACACTGTCCAAAATTTCTCTTTAAAGATACTCATAGCAATGATTATATTTAATCCCAATGGCGGCGTTAAGTAGCCTATTTCCAAGTTCATAACCATGATAATGCCAAAATGAATTGGATCAATGCCTTGAGAGTATGCAATAGGCCCAAGCATAGGTGCCAAAATTAGGATGGCTGAACCTATATCTACTAAACAGCCAATAACCAACAGAAAGAGATTGATGCCTAACAATGCACTTACTGGGTTATCAATTCTTTGACTGAGCCAAATGACTAAATTTTGAGGGACTTCTTCGTACGTTAAAAAAACATTGAGGCTCAATGCAATCATCAGTACCGGGAACAAAGAACCCAGGAGTTTCGTAGTCTCAGAAATCACTTCATAAAGAACGTCCCACTTCATTTCTTTATGGATTAAAGTCTCAACAATTATAGAATAAACAACAGCAACAGCTGCCGACTCTGTAGCAGTAAAATACCCGGTATAAATACCCCCTAAGATTATGATGGGCATCAGTAATGCCCAGATGCCATTTTTCAAAGACCTTAGCACATACGAAAAGTCCCAGTTGCCTTCTCTGTGACCAAAATTTTGTATTATGGCGTAGCTAAGCATTAAAAAGGTAAGAACCAAAGCAGGACCAATTCCAGCAATAAATAGATCTGCAATGGATGTTTGGGTCATAATCCCATAGAGTATCAGCGGAATACTCGGTGGAATTACAATGCCCAAAGTACCAGCAGCGCAGAGTGATCCGATAGCGAAACTTTTTGGGTATCCTGCGTTTATCAATGCAGGGTACATTAATGTTCCTATAGCCAGCAGAGTTACCATTCCAGATCCAGAAACGGCTGCAAATGCGGCACAAGAAAGGATGGTAGCTATAGCTAGGCCGCCAGGAATCGGTGCTGTTAAGGATTTCATTAGATGAATCAATCTTGCTGCCATGCCTCCCCTCGACATAATGTTTCCAGCAAGAATGAATAAAGGTATGGAAAGCAGAATATCTTTGTTTGCGGCATCCCATGCATCTACTACGATGTTGCTTATGACGCCGTCTCCAAACGCCCAATAAGCGTATGCAGTTGCAACACCTAAAACCACAATTAGATTTTGTCGTAATACAAAAAGTAGAATAATAATTACGGGTAAGAGTGCAGCTGTCACAAGTCGTCACCGTTTGATTTTTCGTCCACTCTTTCATGTTCTGTAGATGGACGGTGTGATGGATCAATGGTGTAAAATAAGTGTCGGATTGAGGTCAGCAAGAAAGCAATGGGTATAACTGCCTGGAAGGGCCAAACAACAACTCTAAGGACTATTGACTGAACAGCATCATTGTAGGTTTCGACAACAACTTGAAAGGCAACGATGGCAAACAGCAAACAAAACAGAGACATAATGGCCTCTTGTATTCTGGTTAAGAATGGATTCCATGATTCGGGAAGCCAGTGGTCTGCAAATTTTGGTCTCAAATGGGCACCTTCAGATGAGGCAACACCTAGACCAAACATAACCACAAATAAATTTGCATAAACTCCGAGTTGTCTTGACCAGTGTAAACCGGTACCGGTAATTTCTCTGACTGCGACATCAGTGAACATCACGCAGACAAGAACCGCAAAGGCAAGGAAGGTAATTCCTTTTTCAAATCTGTTTAGTAAATTGAGTGTTTTTTCTATGATCATTCTTTGAGGCCTGCTTGAAAAGCATACTAGTCATAATGGGTGAAAACAAATATCCTAGTTTGTAAACAGGAAGGGAGATATAAATCGGGTTTCATTGTAGTAAACTATAGTCCGCAACAAATACATGTATTGGTTATCAATTAAACGCAACAAAGGTTGTCTATGGCAAATTTAGAGCACATTAAAATTTCAGAAGAAGCAAAAAATTTTTTAGCATCCAACCACCAGTTATTGATTGATGGAGAATGGGTATCGTCAACTTCAGGGGAGAAAATTCCAGTTTTTGATCCTGGAACGGAAGCAAAGATTGCAGAAGTGGATTCTGGAAATGAAGACGATATTTCCTTAGCGGTCTCTGCAGCCAGAAAAGCACTTACTGGTGAATGGTCCAAAATACCTTCACATGACAGAGCCCAGCTACTGAACAAGTTGGCAGATGATATTGATACTTGTCTGCCCCTGTTGGCAGAGTTGGAAGTTCTAGACAATGGTATGCCTTTGGCACTGGCTCACTATTCAATTGCCGGTCACGGCACAACCTTACTGAGATACTATGCTGGATGGGCAACGAAAATCCAAGGAGATACCATACCTGTATCGCCAGGAGGCGTTGTGAATGGTGAATCAATAACTTACACAAGAAGAGAACCAATCGGTGTCGTTGGAGCAATTATTCCTTGGAACTCGCCGTTGATTTTTGCAATCCTAAAGCTAGCCCCTGCTTTGGCAGCTGGTTGTACCGTTGTCTTGAAGCCAGCTGAACTGACCCCTATGACAGCACTTTTTTTGGGTGAATTAATTCGAAAATCTGGAATTCCGAAGGGCGTTGTTAATATTGTTACAGGTTACGGCGAGACCGCAGGGAATGCTCTGTCGCATCACAACAGCGTCGATAAAATTGCCTTCACAGGCTCAACTGAGGTCGGCAAAAAAATAGTTGCTGCATCTGTTGGAAATTTGAAACGGGTCACTCTTGAGCTGGGCGGTAAAAATCCTGTTGTCGTATTTCCTGATGCTGATTTAGACAAAGTTATCCCTGGAGCTGCCAGAGCTTGTTTCTTTCTACAGGGACAAAATTGCATGGCTGGGACACGACTTTTTGTGCATAAAGATATTTTTGACCCAGTGGTTGCTGGCATCAAAGAAATGGCAGAGTCTTTCAAAATTGGTCATGGATTAGACCCAGAAAAAGACTTTGGGCCGTTGATTTCTGATACCCAAAGAAAAAGAGTAATGTCCTACATTCAAAGCGGCATAGATGAAGGTGCGGAGTTGATAACTGGTGGCGAGATGGTTGGTGATAAAGGATTCTTTGTTAAACCAACAATTTTTACTCAAATACATGGTGATATGAAGATTGCAAAGGAAGAGATATTTGGCCCTGTTTTATGTGCTCAATCGTTTGACAACAATGATTTGGAGGCCATTGCCCAACAAGCTAACGATACCTCATATGGACTGTCGGGAAGTGTTTGGACGCAGAATATTTCAGTTGCCCATAAGATGGCAATGTTAATTAATGCCGGACAAGTAAGCATCAATTGGCATGCAGCTGTGGATCCGGCCATACCTTTTGGCGGTAACAAACAATCAGGTTGGGGAAGAGAATTTGGTAAAGAAGGTTTAGAGCCTTACCTTAAAACCAAAGCCACATCCGTTATTTTTTAGACCTGATTGAAGTTACCAAGGAACCTCGTTGCCAAATCGATCGAGGAATTTACCGCTGTCAGATTCAGTCAGAGATTCAAACATTTTTTGTTGATCTTCAACGCTGTCCATAGGATCAATTTCTGCTTCTGCTCCGCCGAGATATGTTCGGCACCAGCCTGGGGCAAGTGCAACAACAATAATATCTTTCCATTCATTAGACATTCCCTTGGCAACAATATTCAATCCAGACTTACTGGCTCGGTAGGAGTATAAACCGCCAAAAGTATTTTGACTTACAGAACCTAAATCACTAGACATCATGATTAGGGTTTTCTTGTCACTGATTGAAATTTGTTTGTGAAAGGAAGTTGCTACTTTAAACGGTGCAAGTAAGTTTACTTCCAGAATGTCTCTCCATATCTGATAATTCATATTGTCTATTTTTTGATAGTCCATCGCCCCAGGCATTCCTTCAGGGCCTCCTGTTCCAGCGTTGTTGATTAAAATGTCAATTGCGGTGTTGCTATGCTTTTGTGAGAGATCATCCACTTGTTTATGATTTGTAACTTCAAGTTCTTCAATGATGAAGTTTGCTCCATATTTGTCTTGAAGTTGCAATAAATCTATCGCTTTTTCTGGTTGTCTGGCGCATGCAATTACTTTCCATTTCTTCTGGGCGTATTGAGCAACATGTTCGTAGCCTATTCCTCTGTTAGCACCTGTTACCATAACCGTTGGCATCACATTTCTACTCCGTTCGTGGCATAAAACAAAAACTCAACTATGTTTGAGTAAATATTACAGTCAAATTAATAAATATTATATATATCAAATAGATATAGAACTATATTAATGTGTATTATCGTAAATTACTATTTTATCACTATTAATATACACTGAATGAAAGTGATTTTATTCGTCTATTTCAATAAAGAAAGTTGGGAATCCACCGAATAAGTGCATTAGAATACTACCATCAAAAACTAATACAGTGTGGATACCTTGACATGGATACAGCTAAATTAATCGATTTTATTACCCAAATTACTGCTGACTTTGGTTTGCGTATTCTTTATGCAGTTTTGATCATTTTTGTTGGTAGATGGGTTGTTAAACTACTTTTAAAGATCATCAAATCAGCACTTGAGAAAACTAGTATTGAAGAAACTGTAAGAATCTTTGTTGCCAATCTTCTTAATACATTGTTGATGGTGATCATCTTTATTGCTGCCATCAATCAACTGGGTATTGAGACCACTTCAATCATAGCTATGCTTGGTGCTGCTGGTTTGGCAATAGGACTTTCTTTGCAAGGCTCTTTAGCTAATTTCGCTGCTGGCATTCTGGTTGTTATCTTTAAACCGTACAAAGTTGGAGATTATATCGAAGCTGGATCCGCTGCAGGCACAGTCTTAGATATCCAGATATTCTCTACAGTTCTCAAGACTCCAGATAACAAGATTGTGATTATTCCCAATGGAACCATCATGAAAGATAGTATTGTCAATTACTCCGGTCAGGCCACTCGCCGTGTGGACATTATTGCCAGTTGTGGGTATGAGGATGACATAGACAAAGTAAAAGAAATATTAAGGGATATACTCAATCAAGAGGACAGAATACTGGCGGAACCGGAACCTAAGATTGCCGTTTCAGAATTAGCTGATAACAGCATTAATTTCATTGTCAGGCCTTGGGTTAACTCATCCGATCGTTCGAATGTTAAATACTCAATTTTGGAACAGATTAAGAAAAGGTTTGATGAAGAAGGAATATCAATCCCTTACCCTCAAAGGGACGTCCACATCTACAATCACGATATCAAAAAATAGCTTATCTATTTTCTATCAATTATTCTGGCTAGGCCTCTAGCATCCATTTCTGGAATCTTGGTGTTTCAGGTGGTTCCAGTCCGGTTTCTTCTTTGCATCGTTTTTTAAGTTCACTGATGCTGGTAAATCCCTTGTCAAAGAGTTTTGTTTTGCCTCTGGCTTTTGCCATTCTTTTTCTCAGTTGTGTTGTGGCTGACTTATTAACCGAGCAATCTTTACTCAGTACCACTCCATAATTTTTCTTAGCTCCTTCTCTGGTAACAAGGCCAGCATCAACATCAAATGCAACTCTTTCTGCTTCTCTTGTGAATGGGTCTCCCCATCCTCCTCCTCCCCAAGTTACATGATAGAGAATGTCGCCATCTTCAACTTTGATACGATCACACTTTGATTGGAGTAATTCAGT
>DTSX01000101.1 GCA_012965065.1 Gammaproteobacteria bacterium | reverse complement strand
CCGCAATGATGCGACTTGATCACAATCGTGCCTTGGCGCAACTGGCAGCAAAAACTGATTCACACGTCACAGACATTAAAAAATTGACTGTTTGGGGCAACCATTCCACCACACAATATCCTGATATCCATCACGCAACAGTTAAAGACCAAAAAGCAATTAAGCTGGTAACCAGTGATTGGATGCAAAACACCTTTATACCCAGTGTGCAGAACCGCGGAGCAGAAATAATCAAATTACGAGGATTATCCAGTGCCGCATCTGCTGCTTCTGCGGCAATAGACCACGTAAGAGACTGGACTTTTGGGACTACAGATAAAGATTGGGTCAGCATGGCCATACTCAGTGATGGCAGTTATGGTATCAGTGAGGGGATTATTTACTCCTTCCCGGTCACATGCACTGACGGGAACTATGAAATTGTTCGAACACTTGAAATGAATGAATTCAGTGAGAGTTGCTTGAAGGAAACTGAGGCAGAACTACTTGGAGAGAGAAAGGCAGTCGCCCATTTGCTCTGAGATCCATGGCTTCAACATTATAAACAGAGACCGAGCGCGAACAAATGGATAAGGATATACTGGTGCAATGGGCTTGCTAAGTTTTATTTTTTGGACGCTTGTTTTTTTCACGGCTCTTGTTGTGTTGTGTTATAAAGCGGTGGAGCTCAGAACCGCAACCATCACAGTTGGTGTAGTTCTTCTCGTCTATACTATTTTTGGACATCCTGCTAATGTCATTTTAGCAATCGATTGGGTGATGTTTGCACTCTTGGTGAGTTTCAATATTCCTGAAATCAGACGCAATTACGTCAGCTCACAAATTCTAAAGTTTTATAAATCTGTACTGCCTTCAATCTCACAAACCGAAAAAGAAGCAATCGATGCAGGGAGTATTTGGTGGGATGGAGAAATTTTCAGTGGCAACCCCGACTGGGATGTTTTAAGAAGGAACCCTAAACCCAAATTATCAACAGAAGAACAGGCGTTCCTTGATGGTCCTGTAGAAGAGGTTTGCCAAATGACCGACAATTGGGCGGTTAACCATAAAGACTATGACTTGCCTGAAGAGGTCTGGGACTTCCTTAAAGCCAAAGGGTTTTTCTCCATGATTATTCCAAAGAAATATGGTGGTTTGGAATTTTCACCCTTGGCTGTAGCCACCGTGATGAGCAAAATAACCACCCGAAGCGGTGTCTTAAATTCCATTGTGGGTGTGCCCAATTCATTGGGACCAGCAGAGTTGTTACTCCATTATGGGACACCAGAACAAAGGAACGAATTGCTGCCAAAGCTGGCAACTGGTGAAGAAATTCCTTGTTTTGCCCTCACCGGACCCAGAGCAGGATCCGATGCTGCAGCCATGCCGGATACAGGAGTTGTTTGCAAAGGTAAATTTGAAGGCAAAGAAATTATTGGCATGAAGCTCAATTTCAATAAACGTTATATTACACTTGCCCCGGTTGCAACATTGGTGGGCTTGGCATTTAAGCTGTATGACCCGGATCATCTGATCGGGGAGCAAAGCGATTACGGTATTACTTGTGCCCTAATTCCATCACAAACCAAAGGCCTACAAATAGGACGAAGGCATTTACCTCTTGGTATTCCGTTCATGAATGGAACCATCATTGGCACCGATATTTTTGTACCCCTGGATTATATTATTGGCGGTACCGAGCAGGC
>DTSX01000100.1:4112-6899 GCA_012965065.1 Gammaproteobacteria bacterium | reverse complement strand
GCATTGACACGGATGTTTTCGTGACCGTATTCCATGGCCCAGGTTTTGGTTAAACCTATCAGTGCCCATTTTGTTGCTGAATAAGCAGATCTTAATGGGGTGCCAAAAAAAGATGAGGTCGATCCAATGTTTATAATTGATCCTCCGCCTGCTGCACGCAACATTGGGATTGCCTCTTTGCTACAAAGAAAAGTACCATTGAGATTTACTGATATTGTTTCTTGCCAATCGGCAAAATCAAATTGTTCAAGGCTGGTGCTTGGCCCTGCTATGCCCGCGTTGTTGATTAACGCATCCAGACCACCCAGTTTTGCTTCCACGCCATTGAAAAAATTGATGACATCTGCCTCTTCGGAAACATTTGCCACCATTGCAAAAATATCTTCGTGATCAGCGGCAAAAGCTTGCACCCGTTCTGCATCCTTATCGCAAATTGCAACATGAGCACCCGAGGAACTGAGTTCATCGGCAATCACCGAACCAATACCGCTGGCTGCCCCAGTGACAGCAATTCTCATTTCTGTAATCTCTTTGGCCATGCAAGACCGAATCAATCAAGGATGGGTTGAATTTGCTCCTTCAACCAATCGATTAGATCATCTCCACTCATTTCTCTGGCTGTAGCCAGTTCTCCGGCCAGAGTTGCAAACTGCATCACACCCTCTGAGTCCAGGACAACCAGCGATGGAATGCCTTCACTGATCGGGTTTCCATATCTCTCAGCAATCTCCAAATTCTTATCCCATTCACCAACATCCACGGCAACAACAATAAAACGCTCATCCAACCAAGCTTTTATGTCTTCACGTTGAAAATACCTTCCCAAGGTTCTGCAATCAGGACACCAATTGGCACCCATTTCAATCAGAACATACTTATTTTCTTTACTGGCTTCGGTAATTGCATTGGCGAGTTCAATCTCTGCATTTGCAGACTCGTCGTAAGGGAGATACTCGCCTGCACTCCAGACATTGGAAGCAACGAGTAACAGGCTAGCAAGTAGGATTAGTTTTTTCATACCTATAATCTACTCCAACACCTAAATAGCCTCAAGCTTAAGAAAGGTTATTTAATCTCACCTTTTGCAATAACCATGTGGATATTTTGGGTGTTTTTAATGGAATCAAGTGGGTTGCTATGCAAAATAATAAGATCTGCGTATTTACCAGGTTCAATCGTTCCCATTTTGCTCTCAAGATTGAAAAACTCTGCTGGAGTGATGGTTGCAGATCTCAAAGCCTGCAAAGGCGTTAAACCGGCTTCAACGAGTAACTCCAATTCTTTGTGCAAGCTGTAACCAGGGGTAAGGAAGCCAATGGGAGTATCGGTTCCGGCTATAATTTTGACACCATTTTTGTTAAACAGGCCCACTATTTTCATGCTCCAATCTTCAAAGATTTTATCGTTTTCACTCACTGTTTCTTTAGCCATGTTAATCGATTCGATGTACCAACTTTTCTGGAGTTTATTTGGCAGAAATTGGTAAGTATCACGCCATTCCTTCTCTGCATAGAATCGTTTTGAATCGAGTGTATTGATTGTCAACGTTGGTGTTTGAAAAACATTGTTCGCTGCCAAGTGTCTGATGACCTTAATGCAGCGATCCTCATCCAAATTCCCGATCGCTACAAACCGCTGCGATTGATGAATTATGGTTCTTAGGGCCGATCCTGGAAGTGAATCTTTATTTTTCAACAATGCTTGTCGTTTAACTAAAATTTCTTCGGCATTTTTTGCACAGGCCAGATCGAGGTTTCTAATGTGTTGCATGCCGCCCAAACCCGCATCGATGGCTTCCATTAAATCTATACTGAGAGGGATGTGACCGGTGACCCGAAGATTTTTCTGTTGTGCAATTGCAAGCAAGCCCAAGAAAGTTTTGGCAGACAACATTTCATATGTTTTTAAGAAAGTAACCCCTTGCTCTACCAGAGCATTGACTACAGCCTCGCTGTCTGTGTTTTCATCCACTCCGATCGATAACTCAGGAAATCCAGGCTCTTTTCCTTTGTATACCCTTAGGCTGCCATCAATTAATGGACCCGAGTAAAACAATCTCGGTGTTTTATCTGGGTTCTCATTTGCATAATCAATTGCAGGTTGCAATTTACTAAGAACCGCACCGGTATCACGAATGCTGGTAATGCCATTGGCAAGAAATAAATCATAGGCAGTTTTGTAATCCAGTTCCGGTATAAACGTAAGATGGACATGAGCATCCCAAAGACCGGGGATTAAAAACTTACCCGTTGCATCAACAATCGTGTCATTTTGGTCATCGATGATCACAGAGCTCGATTCTTCAATCGATTGAATGGCATCACCTTGCAAGACAACGGTCATATTTTCCCTAACTGGGTTGGCAGCATCAATCAGAGTTGCGTGTTTTATGATGATTCGTGGTGATGCAAGGGCCAAAGAATTCACCAATAAAACTGAGAACATTAGAAAACGATAAAACAAATAATTCCTCACAATCCCTCCACAATGACAAAATCTCTCTCTGCACTTGATTCTATGATCTTCAGCGCTTCTTGATACTCATGGCTCTGATAAACTTCTTTGGCAATGTCCATGCTTGGAAACTCAACCATGACGGTTCGTTCATAATTCCCATTTTCCATTTGCATTTGTTGTCCCCCTCTGATCAGAAATCTGCCATTATTTTTAGCCACAACCTGTGTCGCCAAAGATGCATATTTTTCAAATGCATCTTGATTATTGTATCTGCATCTAACTATCCAATAGCCTTTCATATGGCCAGACCTCTAAACCGTGTATTGCATT
>DTSX01000100.1:0-4012 GCA_012965065.1 Gammaproteobacteria bacterium | reverse complement strand
CCATTATTGTAATCGAAAAGAGAATCCACCCAATACCGGTAAATTAATTTATTTCTATGATAAGGTGATTTGCATGTTTAGGAATCTGAGTAAATGTTTCCCACTTTTTTTACTACTTTTTTTCGATAGTCTTGCGGCGACTGAATCTTTTTCAAATGTGTTTTGCGGTAAGATGCTGGATACACAAACAGGTCTGGTGCAAAGCAATGTAATGATCAGCATTGATCATGACTCTGGAAAAATAAGATCCGTCAGATTTAATGACGTATCCGCCAACCCTAATAATTTAGACACACTTGACCTATCAAATTATTTTTGTTTACCGGGCCTAATCGATATGCACACCCATATATCGGAAGGCACTTCAAGAACCTTGGTTGAATATCTGACTATGACCCAACAAGATCAGCTTGTTATTGGCAGAGTCAATGTTCAAAAGACACTGCTGGCCGGGTTCACTTCAGTTCGCGATTTGGGGGTGTATATTGCTTGGACTGACAAAGCATTGCGAGATGAGATCAACTCTGGCTTAACAAATGGTCCAAGAATGCAAATCTCTGGGTTCTACTTGACCATTCCAGGTGGTGGTGGTGATATCGACATTCCTGGATATTCAGGCAACGTCCCAGCACACATTCGACAAGGTGTCACTCAGGGGATTGAAAATTTTAGACTCAGAGCAGAAGCGGCTGTTGCTGGCGGTGCTGACCTTTTGAAGATGATTGCATCGGGTGCTGTTTTGGCTTTTGGTAGTATTCCTGGCAGCCCTGAAATGACACCTGATGAGATCGCTGTGGTTGTTACTGTGGGCCATAATGCCGGCATGAAGGTGACTGCCCATGCCCATGGAGCCCAGTCCATCAAAGATGCTATTTTGGCCGGTGTTGACTCCATTGAGCATGCATCACTCATAGACGATGAAGGCATCCGATTGGCGAGAGACAATGGTGTTGCCTTGTCGATGGATATATACAACGGAGATTATATTAATACGGTTGGCAAGGAGGAAAATTGGCCTGAAGAATTTTTAAGAAAAAACCGAGAAACAACAGATGAACAAAGAAGTGGTTTTACCAAAGCACACCAAGCAGGGGTAAGAATCGTTTATGGTACCGATGCTGGGGTGTATCCACACGGCGACAATGCAAAACAATTTTCTTACATGGTTAAACAAGGCATGACCTCAGTTGAGGCCATTCAAGCGGCGACTATACATGCAGCTGATGTGATGGGTTGGGGTAATCAAGTTGGTCAAATTAATCCAGGGTTTTTTGCAGATATCGTTGCTCTACGAGATAATCCCATCAGTAATATTCAAGCTTTGGAGAAGATTGATGTTGTCATTAAGGGAGGACAGCTCTATAAGCTTGAGGGCAAACTTTTTAACTGATCCACAATGAACAATAAATACTCAATATTTTTATTTATTTTTCTTTTATTTGGGGTATCAACAAACGCGATGGTTCAACCTATTGTGGATGTACCAAAAGTTGTCTTGACCGACATACCATTTGAGATAACCGTTACCAGTGCTTCCAGTCAGGATTTCTGCAATTATTCACTTGAACTAAATGATGCTATTTACACACCTGAAAATTGCTCGGATGCTGATCAGATTACTTTCAGCAACTTGGTTTTATCGAAAAAAGCAGCTTACACTGCTCGGTTGTCTTTAAACGGCCAAGTCTTGAGCTCAAACAAGATTGAGGCTGTTTGGGGGTGGGTGTCGATCCTACCGCCAGTGGCGTCGATTATTATAGCTTTACTGTTTCGCAGTGTAATCCCAGCTCTGTTTTTTGGGATCTGGATCGGTTCCTTTGCAATATTGGGTTTTAATTTCAGAGTGGTGTGGCAGAGTTTTCTCGATGTCATTGCAACCTATGTCAAGAGTGCCTTGGCGAATGCTGATCACGCAGCAATTATTATTTTCAGTCTCATGATTGGTGGTCTTGTCGGCATTATCTCTAAAAATGGTGGGATGTATGGAGTCGTGAATTCCTTGCTGAGATTCACTACGAATCCGAAACGAGGTCAAGTGATTACGGCAACTATGGGTTTGGCAATATTTTTTGACGACTACGCCAACACCCTTGTGGTTGGCAATACGATGAGAAAAATTACGGACAAACTTAAAATATCCAGGGCAAAGTTGGCATTTCTGGTGGATGCAACTGCTGCCCCTGTTGCCTGTATCGCCCTCATCACCACTTGGGTTGGTTTCCAGCTGGGAATGATCGATGCTTCCATCCAGCAAATAGATGCAGTAACCGAATCGGCGTATCTGATTTATCTCAAATCCATTGCCTACAGTTTTTATCCCATCTTCATGTTGGTGTTTGTTATGACAATTGCCGGGACTGGCAGGGACTTTTCTTCGATGTATAAATTTGAGACAGAGTCACGAATCGGTAGAGACCCTTCTATCCAAAGTTCTGAGACAGGTTATTCGAATACAGCTGAAACCGATCGATTGGAGCCCAAAGATCCATCTCGAGCCAGAGCATTCAATGCTGTTATTCCCATCGTGCTTTTTATTGGTAGTGTGATTGGCGGTTTATTTGTTACCGGTGAAGGCAATTCGGTGCAGGAAATTATTGGGTCTGCTGATGCGTATAAAGCTTTGTTGTGGGGCTCCATGATTGCAGTGGTCTCGGCTGTTTTGTTGACTTTAGTTCAGGGAATAATGTCACTTGAAGAGGCGGTTCAATCTTGGTACGAAGGGGTTAAATTCATGGTTTTTGCAATCATTGTGTTAATCATGGCCTGGTCTCTGGCAGAAACCACGGAGCTTTTGCAAACAGCGAATTATTTGAGTTCAATTCTTGATGAACTTTTACCAGTTGCTCTCGTTCCGACAACCATTTTTATCCTCGCCGCGGCAACGGCTTTTGCGACTGGAACCAGTTGGGGAACCATGGGTATTTTTTACCCCATTGTAGTTCCACTGGTATGGCAAATTCTCTCCGTCAATGGGGTTGCTGATCCGGAACATTTTTACATCCTTTATTCTTCCATTGCTTGTGTGTTGTGTGGAGCTGTTTGGGGAGATCATTGTTCACCAATTTCAGACACAACGATTATGTCTTCGATGGCTTCCGGCTGCGATCACATTGATCATGTCACAACCCAACTTCCTTATGCCTTAGTCGTAGCCTCGATTGCGTTGTTGTTGGGCACATTGCCGACTGGTTTTGGTGTTCCTGCATGGTTAATGATTCTGATAGGCATTGCAACTGTCGTGTCATCGGTTTTCATCCTAGGTAAGAAGGTCGATTAGATGCAGCTGATACTTGAAGCAGAAAACAAGTCTTTCGGTGGCCACTATCAAGTGCACTCTCATTGGGGTGAATCCACCAATTGCAAAATGGTTTTCTCAATTTTTTTACCCCCTCAGTCAGAAGTTAAAAAATTACCGGTCCTAATTTGGTTATCCGGACTGACTTGCACGGAGGAAAATTTTCGCACCAAAGCTGGAGTCCAGCGCTACGCTGCTGAGGCAGGTATCATTGTGGTGTCCCCCGATACCAGCCCAAGAGGTGAAGATGTACCGGACGATCCAGATTACGGCTACGGCCAAGGCGCGGGGTTTTATCTGGATGCCACCCAAGAACCTTGGTCCCAACATTTCAATATGTACAGCTACATCCTTAAAGATTTGCTTTCAGTTCTAGAATCTAATTTTCCAGCCGATATGAAAAGATTAGGTATTTTTGGTCACTCAATGGGCGGCCATGGCGCTTTAACCATTGCCTTTAAAAACCCTGAGCTATTTAAATCTGTTTCAGTTTTTTCCCCAATTTGTGCTCCCACAAAAGCGCCATGGGGCGAGAATGCTTTTACTCGATACTTGGGTGAGGACACAAATCTTTGGCAAGATTATGATGCATGCGATTTGGTTCGTGCAAAGGGCTGGCCGAATGATATTTTGATTGATCAGGGCGAGGACGATGAATATCTGGCTGACCACCTGAAACCAGAACTTCTTGAGCAAGCTTGCGAGGAGAAAGGAATT
>DTSX01000099.1 GCA_012965065.1 Gammaproteobacteria bacterium | reverse complement strand
GGTTTTGGTGGAAAGTCGGATATTCTGGCCAACGGCGAGGTTTATTTGGGCAATCCTCACGCGTACAAAACCCTTCTAGAAACAATTCTTAATGCCACCGCAATGGAGCTTAGAAATACCGCAGCAACATGGTTATCGGATGGAGAATACGTATTAACGGTGATGCCTGAGGATCAATCCTCTTTGGTTGAAACCAAAGTTGATCGAACCCAACTTCCATACCCTGAAAATTTTCCTCAATTGGACTTACCTGATATTCAAAGAGCAACGTTGAGCAATGGTTTAGAGGTCGTTTTGGCAGAACGGCACGATGTACCGATGATTAATCTTTCGTTGCAGATGAAAAATGGGCATGCAACAGATCCAAGCGATCAATCAGGTCTCGCAAGTTTTTCCATGTCGATGTTGACGGAAGGCACTAAGAAGTATGATGCGTTGAAGCTCAGTGAAAAGTTGGAAGAGCTCGGCACTGATTTGTATACCAATACTGGATTGGATTCTTCAAGTGTTAATTTATCAGCGTTAAAATCCAACTTTATACCGTCGTTAAAAATTTTTAATGAAGTCATCACTGAACCAGCTTTTGAACAGCAAGAGATTGATCGAAAGAAAATAAGATGGCTCGCAGCCTTAGATCAGACTTTACTGAACCCAAATGGGATAGCCTCTCATGTTATTCCTGGAATTCTCTATGGGGCCAATCACCCTTACGCTAAACCTTTCAATGGAGATGGAACAAGGGAGTCAATACAATGGAGGATCACACGAGAGGATTTAATCACTTACCAACAAAGTTATATCAATCCAAGCAATGCAACCCTTCTTGTGGTTGGGGACACGACACTTCTAGATTTGTTACCAAAACTTGAAGCCGAATTAGGGGATTGGCAAGATCATCCATCATATCGAGACTCTGACCTGGATTATTCGGTACCCACTGCATCAAGGGACCGCAAGGTCTTCCTGATTGACAAACCAGGAGCAATCCAATCTCTCATTGTTGCCGGGCAATTAATGCCAGGAATTGGTACCGAGGATGAAATTGATATTGGTTTCATGAATGCAGTCATGGGAGGTTCTTTTACCGCAAGGATTAATATGAACTTACGCGAAGACAAGGGCTGGTCTTATGGAGCCCGCAGCCGGTTGTCTGCATACAAAGGACCAAGACCGATGCTCGTAACGGCTCCTGTTCAAACAGACAAAACAATTCAGTCAATTCAGGAAATCATTCGTGAATACAACGAGTACCTTTCGGATCGACCTGCTGAAGAAACTGAGCTAGAGAAGATAGTCAAAGGACGGTCTTTGGCCCTGATAGGAGAATTCGAAACCTTTGGAGCATTAATGTCAGGTCTTGGAAGTATAGTAAAATTCAATCGTCCTGATGATTTTCTGGAAACCCTGCCACAAAAATACCGAGCGGTTGAAATCGTCGATGTTAATGCCACTGCTCAGGCATACATCAAGCCTGCAGAATGGACTTGGGTAATAATCGGAGACTTAGCTCAGATCGAAGAGGGTATTAGGGATTTGAATCTAGGCGACACCGAAGTTTTAACATTGGATTGAATGTTCTTTTTCAATATACTGCATGTTCTAATAAGGCAGCAGTGCAAGAAATTAGTATTTTGATGGGTCCCCATCGTCTAGAGGCCTAGGACACCGCCCTTTCACGGCGGCAACAGGGGTTCGAATCCCCTTGGGGACGCCA
>DTSX01000098.1:16661-25442 GCA_012965065.1 Gammaproteobacteria bacterium | reverse complement strand
ATCTGATGGGTTAACAGAATCGGCTGGGTGTAACGGGTTAGGCCAATCTGATCGTCTGGATCTGTAAATGCAACTCTAACTAGATCATAGTTTAAAATATCATTTGCTTGGTCAAAGATTTCCCTGGCCGTTTCAAAGCCTTGATACAAGTCTTTTCCCATTCCTGGATACTGTGAGCCCTGACCAGGAAAGACGTACATTACTTTATCAATTGCAGACATAAAATCTAGACATTAAAAAAGGTTGTAAATTCTAGCATTATTTTAAAATGAGCAAGTATTAATTGCTTATTTTTTTAACGCATTAAGCTCTATTTTCTAGGTTTTTAAAATATTATTCTCACAATACGTGGTAAATTTAAATGTGGATGTAACATTTTGTAACGCACGCAATCTATGTTTATAAAAAATAATAAAAATAAGCATCTATTTTGGTACCACCTATCGAACAACTAATGAAGGCATTGTAAAGGATGAAAGACATTCAAATAGCGATTATCGGCGCCGGTATAGGTGGGATGACTGCTGCTGTCACGCTGGCTCAGAAAGGCTTTAAAATTAATGTGTTCGAACAGGCACCGGAACTCAGTGAAGTGGGCGCTGGATTAACGGTGACCCCCAATGCAACCAAAGGCTTAATTTATCTTGGTCTTGGTGAAGCAATGAATAAAATAGGCATGGCACACGATCTCCAAGGTGTAAGACACTATCAAACCAAAGAAATCATCGTTCCCTTAAAACGGGGAAAACATATGTTGGAAAAATACGGAGCCTATCAATTCCAGGTCCACCGTGCCGACATACACGATCTTCTGATAGAGAATCTTGAGCAACACTCTCCAGGTTGTGTTTCCGTAGACCATCAATTGGTCGGTATTGACCAAAAATCAGATAGAGTCAAACTCATTTTTAACAATCAAGCTGAATATGAATGCGATTTTGTCATTGGCGCTGACGGGACCAGATCAGCCGTTCGCACAGCAATTCTGGGAAATGACGAACCAGAATTTTCAGGTTACGTTGCTTGGAGAGGAGTTGTGCCTACTGATGGACTGGATGAAAGTGACTTTGATGAGTGTGGCTCTTCAGCCTTCATCTCACCTGGAAGAGTTTTTGCAAGGTATTTAATCCGAGATGCCAAGGAATACAATTATGTTGCCTTTCTGGCAACAGACGAATGGGCAGAAGAAGGATGGTCCATCCCTTCGAAAGTGGAAACAGTTCTGGAAACCTTCTCTGATTACAATCAACAGGTCAAAAATATAATATCAGCGACACCGCCCGAAGGGTGTTACAAATGGGGCATTTTTACCAGACAACCAATTGCTAAATGGTCTTCAGAGAGAGTGACCTTACTGGGTGATGCTGCTCATCCACTGGAACCATTCATGGGTCAGGGTGCAAGCATGGCGATCGAAGACGGAGTGGTTCTAGGCAGAATCGTCGAAGATTCGAGTAGTTTCAGTGAGATCATAGAACGTTATGAAGCTGCACGAATAGAAAGAAGTCATTTTGTCACTGAACATTCTAAGAAGGCAGGTCAACGGTTTACTGGTAACAATCCAGATGCATACACCAAGGAAGATCATAAGAATGAAGAGGAGCTTGGGCTTTTCTACTACGACCCGGGAAATGTTATAGTTTAAAAATTACATACATCTACGTAATTTGAAAAAGAAAGAAACCAAGGACTCATAAAAATGTTTATTAATTTTTGGTATGTTGCCGAACAAAGTGAAAACCTCACAGACCAACCCATACGCAAAAAAATGCTTGGGCAAAATTTTGTTTTATTCCGCGATGAATCCGGTAAAGCCCAGTGTTTAAGTGATGTCTGCATCCACCGCGGTGGTTCTTTGTCTGCAGGTAAAATTGCTGGGAACTGCATTCAGTGCCCCTATCATGGCTGGCGATTTGATGGTGAAGGCAAATGCCATAGAATTCCTTCACTGGGAAAAGAGGCTAAAATACCAAAAAGAGCCAAAATTGACTCCTACCCAACAACGGAAATCTACGGTTTAGTCTTTTGTTTTTTAGGCGACCTTCCGGAGAAGCAAAGATGCCCAATACTGGAGGTCAAGGAATACGATTGGGAAGATTGGAGAGCCACGACGCAACATTTTCAATTTGATATTGATTACAAACGTTCCATTGAGAATGGGATTGATGGAGCTCACAACGAGTTTGTTCACCCCACACATGGGTTTTCTGGTGAGGATGAAGACTACAAGTCACCACCCATTGACATGAAATTAACCGAATGGGGAACTGGTTTTTTTAACAAAGTGTACGCTCCACCTTTGAAAGAGAAAAAGATGAGGGAAGCATCTGGACGTGCTGTAAATGCTGTTGTCGAAGCAGGAACGGGCCACCATGGAATATCAATGCTATGGACCTATATTCACCCGACACCAGAAATCTTAATCCATCAGTATGCTTTTGAAACGCCCATTGATGAAACCTCCACCAGTATTTACTTGATTAACACCAGAAATTTCTTAACCGATCCGAAAGACGATGAACGTGTAATGGAACGCAATCAGGTAGTTGCATTCCAAGACCGCGATGTTCTGGTCAACATTAACCCGGTTTTGACTCCAAATAAAATTAAAAATGAATTTTTTGTACCCATGGATCGACCCCTCAAACGCTATCGTGAATTGCTGGAAAAATGGCAACAAAAAGGGTGGAGAATCGATAGCGAAACCGTCAACAACAACAGATTGTCTCACGCCTATGCGATTCCGAGTCCGGGGCGAAGAAAAACCAAAGGTTGGGTTGTTGATTCCATTCCAATGCTGTAAAAAAAATTCTGCTTGCTAATTGTTGCAGTAAGTTACTATTTTTTGGTTAAATTATGTGTCCCATGGGAATATAATCAGTTTGAATCAGTAGATAGGTTAGAGATGTACATTAATTTTTGGTATCCGGTTTGTTTGAGCAAAGAACTTGAGGACAAACCCATCAAACAAAAAATACTCGGAATGGAATTCGTAGCTTTCCGAGATCAGGAAGGCCATGCACATTGCTTGAGCAACACCTGTGTCCATCGGGGTGGGTCACTGGGCAATGGCAAGTGTATTCCAGAAAACAACGCCATCGCCTGTCCATATCACGGCTGGCAGTATGGAGGAGATGGGAAATGTCTGACGGTTCCGTCGCTTGGACCCGGAAGTAAGCCCCCAGCAAGGGCCAAGGTTGACAGCTACCCTGTCTCTGAGAAATATGGGATTGTCTTCGCATTTCTTGGCGATCTACCTGAAAATGAAAGATGTGATGCTTATGAAATTGAGGAATTTGAAGCTGATGGATGGCGTGCAAATGAGGTCATTACCATCGACATCGATTACAACTATGAGCGATCAGTTGAGAATGGCTTGGATCCAGCACACAATGAATTTGTGCATCCAACCCACGGATTTGAAGCTGCCAAAAACGATTACAAAGTAAACCCTACTCAAATAACTGACACCGCCTGGGGCGCCAATTTTGCTCAGGTATTCGACGCCCCCCCATTGGACGCAGATACATACGGCGAAAGCGCCAGAAAAGAATCAGGGAATCTCACAGTCTACGGGGGTTATCACGGACCCAATACCTTGATAACTCAAATTCACACTCAAAAGGAAACGGGTTGGTTTCATCAGTATTTCTTTGAACAACCCATTGATGAATTTCAAACTCGGATTTATTTTGTCAACATGCGTAACTGGCTTATGGATGAAGCCATGGATGAAACGATTATGGAAAGAAATCTGATAATTGCCCACCAAGACATCGATGTTATGAAAAATTTACGACCCTTCGTGACACCTGCTTCAATGACCAAAGAAATCCTGTTACCTGCAGATGCCATTATTGGCAAATATCGGAGTACCCTGAAAGAATTTGACAAGAAAGGATTTAAGATTGATGTGAGAACATTAAAAAATCAGGAACATCATACTGCTTATGCGATTCCCAGCCCAGCTAGACGAACAGAAAAAAACTGGGTTCTGGATCCAATACCGCTGTTGACACCAGATTAATCAGTCTACTGAAGATTCAGGCAGAGAAAAAACGCGGCTCATGTAACTATCCCCGCCCTGATCTGCTTCTTCGTCTGGATCTGGTAAAATTCCAGCCAGTGCACGTGCCAATTGCTTTTTAAATTCCAACTGCATTTGACGAGAAATTTGGATTCTTTGTGCTTGTGGCGAACCTGCCCCGTGAAGGGATTCAGTCAAGTAACCAACGGCATTTCTCCCCAATGTCATATTTTCTATCAACCGGAGAATACGGATACGATCTTCAGGATCTAAGTCTGCTTTTGTTCGAAGATATTTTTTGATGATTGAACCCAATTCAGGATGATTTATATCTTTCGCTGAGGGCATGGTGACCACCAATGCTCCAGCTAGATCTTGGGCCAGTCTGCCGATTTCATAGGTGAATTTCGTTACATGATGTTTGCACACATTGGACAACATATCGTCGTTAATATACACACCAGAGTTCATTGCTTTTGCCTGGTAGCTCGATGCAATTCCAGTTCCATAAATGGTTTCATTAAGGTGGGTCATCTCCGTAAGTTTGTCTTTGATATGGGATGCACCATCAACGCCATTGTATTCAGCAATGGCAGCAGCAGCTCCGATTAACACATCCCCCACTCCTGATTTACAAACATAACTTCTCCGATGATAACAGGTAAAGCGTTCAATCAAAGTCGAAACAAAGCCATATTCACCGTCCATAAAAATATACTCGTTGGGAATAAATACATCTTTGAAAATGACCAAAGCTTCTTGACCAGAAAATTTCTGATTGCCGGTATCCAAACCCCCCTCTTCGAGATGCCTGGTATCACTAGGCTGTCTCCCATAAATGTAAGTTATTCCCTTAGTGTCAACTGGCAGCGCTCCAATAATGGCATAATCCTGGTCCATTTCCGTCAGTCTCACGGTTGGCATGACTACCATCCAATGGGAATTTATGCATCCTGTCTGGTGTGCTTTGGCTCCTCGTATAAACACCCCCTCTTCATTTCGATCAACAACTCGAACGAAGAGATCTGGATCATGTTGCTGGTGTGGCAACAGACTCCGGTCGCCTTTGACATCTGTCATTGCCCCACCGATAACAAAACCGTGTTTTTGGACCATGGTTAAGAAAGACAAGAACCTTTTATGGTAAGGGGTATTATTCTCTTGATCGATATCGTAAGTGACAGAATGCAGGGTATTCAACGCATCCATACCAACACACCTTTGAAAACAAGTGCCAGTCAATTGCCCCAGTTTCCTTTGCATTTTATTTTGCAAAATAAGATCGCTGGGATTTTCTGCAATATGAAGAAAACGATTAATCCTCTCGTTTGTGTAAGGAGAAATTGCACTGGCTAAATCTGGATTTGTTTGTGCCAGATCATAGGTCTCTGCCACAGCATTTATGGAGGGCCTGATGATTGGATGTTCAACAGGATCACTGATTTTTTCACCCAATAGATAAACGTTCAGATCACGGTTTCTGAGACTATCTATATACTCTTTACCGGTTGCAATTGGCTGTGTCATGTCCCTAATTATAACAATAAGATGAAGTTGCAGACGCAATGATTACTGTTTTTTCCTTGCTTGGATAATTACAAAAAATACACAACAATCAGGCTAAAAAAATTACAAACAGCTATGCTATAGTCTCAGGAATACAAACAGATCCAAGGAGTGAATTATGCCTCCAGATGACAAAGAGACTAGCACTATGGTCCGCAGTGACGGCACCTATGCATCACTGCCGTTAAAAAAAGATACAATCAGCATTACGATAGCACAAACCAGAGTCAATGGAGTGGATGGGAAAAACCCAGCCAAGGATATTAAAAATAACTTAGATTACATGCTGGAATGCATCGATATTGCCCAGGGCTACGGTGGCAGAAGTGATCTCATTTGCTTCCATGAATTTCCCATTGTTGGCTTCAGCAATTGGTCAAGGGAAGATCATTATAGAATTGCAATTGAAGTGCCGGGACCGGAAACTGAAGAAATTGGGAAAAAGTGCCAGGATTATGGGTGTTACATCGTCTTTGGAACCTATGCCAAGGATCCAGATTGGCCCGATCATATCCTGCATTTAATGGTGTTAATGGATCCTGATGGCAATGTAATTGCGAAACATTGGAAACAAAGAAATGTGCGGGGTTTGTTTCCAGGATCTGAACAATACACCAGTGCAATATACGATGTTTACGATCGTTTTATTGAAATGTATGGGCAGGATGCGGTCATTCCTGTTGCTAAAACTGATATAGGTAACATTGCAATGTCTGCAGTTCAGTTTGAGCCAGAGTTATTCCGGTGCATGGCTTTTAAGGGAGCAGAAATAATCTGTAGAGTGGCAACCGGCGGTTTTGAATACGAGGACATGAGGCTGACCTCATACCACAACAGCCTGTATACCTTGATTGCCAACAATTCGGTCAACACCGGTAAACGAAACCCTGGGTTTTTTGATGACGCAGCTTACGGTGGACCAGGACGTTCTGCGATATTTGGCCCCAGAGGGGTAGAACTTGCAAAAGCTGGGGCTTTTGAGACAAAAATATCTGCGTCAATACCCATGCAAGCCTTTAGAGACAAACATCGAATTCCAGATTTACATTTAAAACTCTACCAACCTGTTTTCGATCAATATCAGGAACGTTACGATTCTGGTATGTATCTAGAGCAACTACCCCAGAGTAAACAAGAGGCATACCAAAGATTCTTGGAAAATGCTCGTTGGGTCCACTATTGGTAGTATGAGTTACTTGTCTAGGGTGGTATTTTCCATCAAACTAGGCAAAGTGTAATTTCTACGTCTTTACTTTATCAAGGAGATATCTTTGAACGAGAAATTGGGTCCTATAGAGCTGGCACCAGGAATCAGCCGATTTAATGCTATTACTTATTTCTATGCCTGTTTCATCTGCATAGGAGTGCTTGCTGGGATGAATTTCATCCAAGGGTACATTCTAACGGAGATGCTTTCCATACCAAGATCCAATCAAGGAACGATTAGTGGAAACCTAGCCTTTACCCAAGAAATCATAGCAATCCTACTCGTTGCTATGTTTGGAATGCTCTCGGATCGGATTGGCCGACGACCAGTAATGGTGTTTGGCACCCTCGTTGTCGCCATTGGCTTTGCTCTTTATCCCTATGCTACCTCGATCACTGAATTGTTCATCTACAGAGCCGTATTTGCTACAGGAGCAGCTGCCCTTTCCTCAGTTCTAGCAATAATAGTTAACGATTATCCTCAAGAGCGATCCAGAGGCAAATTAATCAGTGTGCATTCTGTTTTGAATGCCTTAGGAGTTGCAGTATTTGCCATACTTCTAGGTCGACTGCCAACAGTATTTACCAGCAATGGCTATGATCCAGTTACATCGGGTCAATATACGATGCTGCTTGTAGCAGGACTGACTTTTGTCTCTGGTTTGATATTCCTTCGGGGCTTAAAGGGAGGCACACCAGAGAAAGATTACAACAAACCCTCAGTCGGTGAACTGGTAAAAGTTGGCATAGAATCAGCCAAAAACCCAAGAATTGCATTGGCATTTGGAGCAACATTACTGGCCAGAGCAGATGTATCAGTCAACGGCATATTTATTTCACTGTGGGCTATCACCAGCGGTGCTGCACTTGGTTTATCTGCTGGCGAAGCAATCAAGAGAGTGGTTGTGGTGATTGTTATCACTAACCTACTGAGCATCGTCTGGGCATTCGTGTTTGGATCAATCATTGATCGAATCAACCGAGTTACCGCGATGGTGATTGCCATGTCATTGGGAACCGTTGCATACGGATCAATGTATTTTGTTGACTCTCCTCTCAATTATTCAAACCTGCCTTTTTTCATCTTAATTTCTGCTAGCGCCATAGGGACTGTTATTGCAACTTCCAGTCTAATTGGACAGGAAGCTCCAATGCGACAACGCGGCACTGTAATTGGCTTCAGTGCATTTTTTGGCGCTGTTGGTATCCTTGCTGCGACAAAATTTGGTGGTCAATTATTTGATGTAATAGGACCAAGGGGTCCATTTTTATTGATAGCTGTAACGCATGCCACACTGTTGTTGGCCGCAATTGCTGTTCGTATAAAATCACCGGGTCAGTTTTTTGGATCAAAAGTAACCGAGCCAGAAGAACTGCCCTAATGATCAGAAAAGCATACGCCGATACCTCTGGCGGTCAATGCCATTATCGCTATCAAAATGGAACGGGCGATCCCGTTGTATTCTTGCACCAAACCCCCAGTTCTTCCCAAATGTTCGAAGCAATCATGGTGCGACTCCAAGATCACTCGACCTATGCAATTGATACCCCTGGCTTTGGGCAAAGCTTTAATCCAAACCATGTACCAACGATGGAAGAATACTCTGGTTGGTTGATGGAAACGATCCAGAGTTTTTCAATAGATAAGCTTCATCTTTTTGGGCATCACACTGGCAGTTCCATGGCCATCCAGATCGCCCACGACCACCCAGATCTGATAACATCTTTAACCTTGATTGGTCCCTTCATTGCCACCTTTGAAGAGAAAGAAGAGATGCGAAAAGCAATAAGCTCTGATTGGGGTCCTGTTGAAGATGGAAGTCATTTAATGACAGTATGGAGGTTGGTTGGCAACGACTTAGGGGCAAAAGGCAATATTGAATTGCATCACAGGGAGATGCTGGACGCACTCAGAGCTCATGCATCAGCTCACCAAACTCATGAGGCTCTATGGGAATATGACTTTATGAAATTTTTCGAAA
>DTSX01000098.1:0-16561 GCA_012965065.1 Gammaproteobacteria bacterium | reverse complement strand
TTTCATATTGCAACCGGTTCCTTGTTGTTTGCATGCAGTTGTTTTCGGGCCTATTTCTGGCTGCAATACCCACCTCAAAGGAAACAAGGAAAACTTCCAATCGAGGCCTACAATCAACTCCATATCCTTCAGTTTAGTCTCTATTGTGCTTTTATTGCTCAAGGACTCACAGGTATTGTCACTGCCTGGTCGGATGGTCTTATGCAATTTTTACCAGGGGCTACGACAGTGCACCATTCCCTCTGGGTTTTATCAGGATATCTGCACAGCGTGTTCGGGTTTTTCTACATCGCAATCATTCTATTTATAATACTCACAGGTTTTTACCACATGATCCGATATAGGGTATGGAGATTCAGTATTTTTGCCTAAGAAAATGGAATTTTATTTAAAAACTGCAAAAAAACGACATTGGTTGTTGGTCTTGATTTTATTTGTAATTTCATGCTACCTACCCTACTTGATTTTTGGCGCTTATCCATTTGCCAACAAAACCAATGCCACGCCAGATGAAGTAGGCCTGTTAACACAAAATGTGAGTTTGCCAGACTTTTACCAAAACAACCTAGATGAAATCACTGCTAAGCAACGTAAATTGGAAGAAGACGCTTTCACAAGCTGGGATGGAGGAAAATGCCGGTTTTGCCATTCAATCAAAAGGGATGATCGAGATCGGATGGCCCCAAATTTGTACCGTATTTTGGGAAAACCTGCAGCAGTTTCTCAGAATTTTACATATTCTTCAGCCCTGATTGAAATGAGAAAGAATGGGTTAATATGGACACCTGAGACAATCAATGCTTTCATATCCAATCCTGAAGATTATATCCCAGGAAACAGGATGAGAATGGAAGGGATCAAAGATCCGAAAACCAGAGAATTAATTATCAATTACATTGAGCGTGAATCGCAATAAAGGGAGAAAAAAAATGGCCATTGAATTTGAACACGAAATCAATTTCCAATCCAACACCTGGAATCGAGATGCATGGGCAAGAATACAGGCCGATCTGAATTCAGAAAAGGAATCAATCTGTTACGTGAGCGGACAAATATTGGGGGTAAGACCAGGTGAAGCTGTTAAACAACTCTGTGGGTTTGAGACTTTTTTATGCACTCGTTTAATGCCGGCAGCAGAAGACGGTAGCATAAGACGATTAAATAAAGAGGTTATCTTCTATACCGATTCAAGAACAGGACAAATGATAGACGAGTGGACTAATCCCTGGACCGAGGAAAAGGTAAAAGTTGTTCATGTGGCGAATGACCCTTTCAACTATACAATCTCAGAATGGCTGATTCTTGCCCCGGAAGACTTTGGAGGAGGAAAAAAAGGAGAACCAAGAAAGATTCCTTTGCTGTTTCCTTGGAAACGATCGGGTGATGTCATTACTCTAAATACTGACATGCACTTACATTATCCAAATGCATTACAACCTGATAAATGGGTAAGAGAATCGTCAGGCAAAATGGCTCAAGTATCAGAAATGATGCGCTATTTTGTTTCTGCAAAAGACTTAGAAAATCCAGAATTAACCTCAGTCAACTATACGGGTACTTGGAACCGCATCACTCCTTGGCTGCCGTGGATGCTGATGGGACAAACTCCTGGTCACTGTCTCTACATGAGTACCATGCTAAAGTCAGACAATATTGAAATTATTCCTGAACATGTTAGGAAATTTTCTGAAGAAAGATATCCTGGAATGTTGTCTGCTCCTACAGAAGATTATGGTCCAAGTATTTCGAGTCTGGAATACTATTCCAGAAAACAAACACCAGCCCCGCCTCTGAAGGATTGATCTAGGCGACAATCTTTTGGCATCAATTGTTTTATTCGGAGTAACTGGCAAAACCGGTTTGTCCTTGTCCAAACTGATTTCGAGGAAATATTTAGAACTGTCCGCTACTGTAAGACCTGGAAGAGACTCCGGTCTATTAGAGTCGTTTTGAGTAAACAAACGTTAAATAAAATTACGAAGAGTGGCAGAGAACAATAATTTTGAACAATACGCATCCAATCGCCGTGCGTGGTATGCAGTGGTGGTGCTTACAGCTGCCTACATTGTTTCGTTTCTCGATCGACAGTTGTTGGCACTGGTTGTGGAGGACGTTAAAGCAGACCTAGTCTTAACAGACACCCAAGTCAGTTTATTGTTGGGATTTGCTTTTGCATTGTTCTATACAACCATGGGAATACCCATAGGCAGACTGGCAGATAAGAAAAGCAGAAAAACAATCATTGGGATAGGCATTACATGTTGGTGCATAATGACAGCGGCCTGTGGCTTGGCTCAAAATTACACTCAATTGTTTTTAGCCCGGGTTGGTGTTGGTGTTGGAGAGGCCAGCTTAAGCCCGAGCAGTCTTTCCATGATTAGCGATTATTTCCCTCTAGAAAAAAGAGGGAGAGCCATGGGTTTCTTTAATATGGGAGTTTCTGTTGGCTCAGGCATAGCCCTGATAGTTGGTGGCCAAATCATTGCTTATGTTGCTGGTTCTCCACAAATTGTTCTACCTTTTATCGGGGAAATATTTGCATGGCAAGCGCTCTTCTTATATGTGGGACTTCCAGGCTTACTGGTTGCAGCTCTAATGATCACCGTCAAAGAACCTTCAAGAAAAGGTAAAATTCAAATCAAGTCTGAAGATGGCAAACAAACTGATGAAATATCTATTTCTCAAACCATCAAGTTTCTTTGGGCAAGACACCAGGCATATGGGTGGTTATTTCTATCGATGGCTTGTTCAGTACTGATGGGTTATGCCTTCCTTTCTTGGCTACCAGCAATGTATATGAGGACCTACCAGATAGGGATAGGAACCGTAGCCCTTTGGCAAGGTGTTGCTTTCCTCGTAGGTGGTCCATTTGGTGCTACGATGAGTGGCTGGCTCGGCGATTTTCTGTTTAAAAAATGGGATAAGACAGCACATGTTAAATTGTTTGCATACAGTATGATTGTGCTTACCGTGACTGCTGCATTAGTACCTTTGATGCCAAGTTACCAATTGGCAACGCTGATGTTTGTTCCACAAATTATTATGGCTGCCGGTCAAACTGCCTTAGCCCCAGTGGCAATAATCAATATCACACCCAATCAAATCAGGGGACAAGTTATTGCCGTTTATTTTTTTGTAATCAGTATGACCGGCTATACGCTTGGACCAACCAGCGTCGCTTTGCTTACAGATTATGTGTTCCAAGATGAAAGCCTTATTCGGTATTCAATTAGTATCGTTGCTCTTGTTGCGGGTGCAATCGGTACATTTGCAGGCTTCAAATGCATTCCTCATTACCGAAAATATATCTCAAGAGTACAAAGTGGTAATGTTGCCGAGTCGGCTTAAAATACATTAAAAAAAATAGGCCCTAAGGTTGATCAACAAATCTCAAATAATAAAATACCATCAAGATGGGGTGGTTTGTTTGCGGCAGGTTTTTGACCAGAGTTGGTTAGATCTTTTGGCAGCAGGGATCGAAAAAAACCGAAAGGATCCCGGCCCCTACGCCTGCGAATATACGCCTACAAACAAAGAGGGTGATTTTTATGATGATTACTGTAATTGGAATCGTTTTGAGGAATACAAAAATTTTCTCTTCGACTCGCCTGCTGCGGAGATTGCCGGTCGAATTACCCAATCCAAAAAAGTCCAACTTTTTCACGAGCATATTTTGGTAAAAGAACCGAAAACTTCAGAACAAACACCTTGGCATCATGATCAACCCTATTATTGTGTGGATGGAAATCAAGTTTGCAGTATCTGGCTGCCATTGGATCCTGTACCTAGAGAAATTGGACTAGAATTCATTGCCGGTTCCCACGCCTGGGGGAAAATGTTTATGCCAAAGAAATTCTTGACTAATGCAGAATACGATTACACACCAAGTAGTTTTGAATCTTTACCTAACATTGAGGTAGAACGGGATAAATATGAAATTCTATCCTGGGACATGGACCAAGGTGACTGTATTATTTTCCATTTCAAAACCCTCCATTCGGGAAAAGGCAATCCCAGAGAAAGCACTCGTCGACGTGCCTTTAGCTCCCGCTGGCTGGGCGATGATGCTGTTTTCGCAGAGCGGCCTGGAGAAACATCACCCCCCTTCCCTGAATTAGCATCCTTTAAACAGGGTCAAGCCCTTGACCATCCACTCTTTCCAGTTTGTTGGAGGAAGTGACTTCAATCAAAGAAGTTATAATTTTATCGTTGCTCTTTCAGCAGATTTGCATCTAAGGAAGCTAGCGCCTAAGACACAACCAATTCCTCAACCATCTGATTAATCAAAACATCATCAAAACCAAGCTCTTTTAAAACTTCTCTAGTGTGTTCACCTAATTTAGGAACCTGGTGTTCGACTCCAAATCGATTGCCCTTCATCTGAATCGGTAAGGCAGGCAATTTGGTCTGCCCTCCTTGAGGTAGATCAATATCAAGTAAACCTCCAGATTCATTTAAATGTGGGTCTTCAAATAGGTCTTCAGGTTTTGATATTGGCGCAAAAGGTAGACCCGTTTGTTCAAGTTTCTCCATTAAATCCTGCTTTGTGTATTGTTTGAATAACGTATTGATCCTTGGAATAATCAAGTTTCTTTTTGCAACCCGATTGGCATTCAAATCCATCGCCTTGTCTTCCCTAAAATCGGTCAGGCCGAATGCCGCACAGAAAGATTTCCATTGACCGTCGCTGACTACCCCGACAAACACTTGTTCATCGTCTTTGGTCTCAAAAATATCGTATACAGCCCATGCCGAAACCCGAACTGACATCGGTGGTGGCGGTGAGCCTGTAGTTGCTGTTTGTGCCATGTGCTGACCCATTAGATACACCACATTTTCAAACAGGGCACTGGTTACTTTCTGGCCTGTACCTGAAGTTTGTCTCTCCTGGACTGCAGCCAAAATTGCAATGACACCAAACATACCGCCCATAATATCAATCACTGATGATCCTGCCCTCAAAGGTTGCCCTGGTGGTCCAGTCATGTAAGCAAGGCCACCCATCATCTGAGCAACCTCATCCAATGCTGTCCGATTTTGATAGGGCCCTTCCAAAAAACCCTTGGCCGAGCAATAGATTAATTTGGGGTTTAATGATTTTAGGTCGTCGTATCCTAAACCAAGTTTTTCCATTGCCCCAGAGCGAAAATTCTCAATGAAAACATCGGTTCCAGTAAGCAGTTTGAGAACAATATCTTTCCCTTGCTTGGATTTCACATCCACAGCGATACTTCGTTTATTGCGATTGAAAGTCAGAAAATAACCCGATCCGGCATCAGTTAAATTGCGAGTTTTGTCACCTGAAATAGGTTCAACCTTAATCACATCTGCTCCAAGATCCCCAAGAATGGCACCAATAGCCGGTCCCATCACCATATGGGTCATTTCTACCACCTTGATTCCTACCAAAGGACGTTGCGAATTTTCCATCTTTTGTCTTGCCGATTGAAGATTGATTGCATTACTATTCTACTTGATACTGTGTTTATATATAGCCTTCAAAAAAACATAAAAACTTATGCATGAGTATGAAAAAATTGAGTTGGAAGCGGCAGTTTTTCAAAGACTGGTCGAACATTTACGTAAAGAAACGGAGCTTCAGAATATTGATCTTATGAATCTGGCAGGCTTTTGTCGCAATTGCCTCAGCAAGTGGTTTGTAGAGGCAGCAGCAGACCGGGGGATAGAAATTGATTACGATACTGCCCGAGAAAGAATCTATGGCATGACATACAAAGAATGGAAGCAGCGTTATCAGAAACCTGCCACCGCTGAACAGCTTGAAAAAATGAATCAGAAAAAACGTTCCTAATGGCCAAACAATCCTGGATCAGTCTGGATAAAGTCATACTGATCATCGGTTTGATAATCTACGGAACTGGGTTTTCACTCCTGTACATCATTTTCGCCCCTCTATCGAGAAGCATTGGGCTTAGCACAAATCAATTCGGCATTCTGATTGCTATCTCGAACGTGTCGCTGGTGTTTTCTTCGTACTTTTGGGGGAAAAAAAGCCAGTCGATGGGAAGAAAACCCGTATTCATCATAGGTTTATTTTCCTATGCAATCGCTTACGCTCTGTTTGCATTTGGAATTCAGATTGGTTTGTGGGGTCTACTTGCCTCTTGGCAGCTATTTTCATTGTTGTTCATCATCAGATTGCTCTATGGGAGTCTAATTGGGGGCATCCAGCCTGCTGCGACCGCCTACATATCAGATACTACAGATGAAACAACCAGAATCAAGGGAATGGCATTGATTGGGATGGCGTCTGGCATCGGAACCATAATTGGGCCCATTGTTGGGGGCGGGCTTGCTTTTATCCACCCCATTTTCCCACTGTATTTTGGTGCAGGTATCGCGGTTCTAGGGGGAATTTTATCGATGAAATTCTTAATCGAACCAAAGCAACAAACGCCTGTTTCTAAGACTGGCAATCTAAAATTTTATGACAAGCGCATCATGCCTTACCTGGTTGGCTGGGCTCTGGTTTTTTTAGTATTTACTGCAACACAGGTCATTGCAGCATTCTTCATCGAAGACCGGCTTGGTGTTGCCACTCAAAGTAACATTATCAAAGCAACCAGCATCTCTTTGTTGTCGATGGCCTTAACAACAACCCTGATGCAAGCGGTTGTTTTACAGATAATAGACGTGTCACCAAAAACCTTGTTGCGTCTGTGTTTTTTCATTTTTGGATCAGCTTTGTTTGCGATTCCAATGGTGACCAGCTTGGCCTACTTTTATTTGGCATTCGCAGGCATCGGCATTGCATTTAGCATGGTTACTCCAGGACTGAATGCAGCAGCGACCATGAGTGTTGAACCGCATGAACAAGGTGAAGTAGCAGGCCTGCTATCAGCAGCACCGGTTGTAGGTATGATTTTTGGACCAGCCATTGGTGCCTTGCTCTACACCACAAATCCAAGTTACCCCTTCCTGTTTGGCTCTGTGGTAGCGATTGTTTTAGGAATTTATTTCCAATTTGTCAAAATCCCAAATATCTAGCTCTGAAATTATTTTTACATCAAGTTTGCTTCGCTTCTGTGAAGCCATCAGAAGCCTGTTCAGTTTTTTCATCCTTGCGCCAAATTTGCCTGGGTCCGTAACCATCTTTTCTCAGGAAATGCTCAGTGTAAACAATCCGATCTGGATTCAGCCTCATGAGTTGATATTGTGGGGGATGGTCAAATCCTGAATTAATCTCTGCCGCCGATCCTTGCCACCTGAAAATGGTCATGCCATAGTCCCACTCGGATGTCCCCGGATCCAATAATTCCGCTCGCCCAAACAACTGAGCGCCTTGGGCAGATGCCCAGCCTGCCATTGGATTTGCAACTGCAAAAGAAACCCTGGGATCACGCTCCATTGCCTTCAGTTTGGGGCTACCTGGCTGTGGAAATATATAGATCGTAAATTTGTCTGCATAGAATTCCAATGGGCTTACTATAGGTCCTTTGAGACCTAATGTTCCCAACATACCCAGGTTCGTTAGGGTAAGAGCTCTCTGAATACGGTGCTCTAACATGTCTCTTGGTAGGGGTTTTGTTGTCCAGGGAATTTGTTCTAGCCAAGGGTGTGCATTGCTCATTTTAATCTCCTAAAAATATCTACAGGTGAGTATACTACGACTGATGGTGGTAATGTATTGCAACCCAAGAATGGGTTACTTGCTGGCCCAAAAATATAATAGTTCTGAAAGGTAATAATAATGTACACCAATGTTTGGTACGTCGCTGCTCGCAGCAGCGAGCTAAAAAACAAACCCTTGCACGTAAAAATGCTGGGGACCGATTTTGTGTTGTTTCGCGATCAAGAAGGCAAACCAGCCTGCCTAAGCAATGCATGTCCCCATCGTGGTGCCAGCCTATCAAATGGATCTTGCAATGAACACGGCATGGTGGTTTGCCCTTTTCACGGTTGGCAATTTGACCGAGAAGGAAATTGCGGCAAGATACCGTCTGTTGGAGAAGACGATCCACAAACTGCAGCACCAGGGGTAAAAACAGATCATTACCCGGCCATTGAGAAACACGGTCTGATCTGGACGTTTCTAGGTGACGAACCGAATCAAGCTGAGCCAATCTTTGAGCTTCCTGAGTTAGAGGATCCAAGTTTTACTTACATTGAACACGATGTAATTTTTGAATCAAATTTCCATTTAGCTAAATTCAGCAACTTGGACTACGTCCATCTTCCAATTGTGCATGGAATCAAATTTGAAGATCAGGAAAATCCATTTCAACCCCCACCCCACCAAGTTAAAAGAACCGATTATGGGTTAACTGCATTCATTCAAACTGAAGCAACTTACAGCAAGGGAGAATGGGAAAATGTGAGAGAAAAAGGGACGCAGGTAAAATCTGTACTGAAATATTTTATGGCAGGACAGACCCTTCGCGGTGAAGTTGAAATTGGTGCTATTGGCTCTGGAAGATTTAACTGTTTTTATGAATTTTCTACACCTATTGACCAAACCACAACCATGATGAGGTATTACTTCTTCCGAAATTTTATGACTCAGAAAGAAATGGATGCCGTAGCTCTTGAAAAAAACTTGAAAAATATTCTTGAAGACAAAGAGATTGCCGAAGCACAGGTCCCCAAGGCAGGTCCAGATGGCATGCCAACCATTGTTGGCAAACATGAAGATACAATCCTTAAAGTTTATTGGGAACTGATGCATGAAATGAGAGATAAAGGCTGGCAAATTGACAACAAAAAATGGCAAGCGCTGGTCGCAAGTGGCGAATATTGCGTGGTTCCTTCCATTGCAAGGAAAGTAAATCCAAAAGGGTGGCAGTACCCTTCTATACCAAGATTAGAGAGTACCAATGGCTAGCCAAACAGGGACAGTCCTCATTACGGGCTCGAATCGTGGCATAGGTCTGGAATTTGTTAAACAGTACCTCTTGCTTAACTGGGAAGTAAGGGCTACGTGCAGAAACCCTGCAGATGCTGTTGCATTGAAAAAATTGTCGGTTGACAACCCAAATCTGATATTGCATACACTTGACATTACCAATGAATCAAGCATTGACAGCCTTCTAAAAGAAATTGGAGATTGGCCTCTAGATTTATTGATCAACAATGCGGCATATTTGGGACCACCCAATCCACAAAAATTCGGTCAAATTGATTATCAAATGTTCACCAGAAGCTTCGAGGTCAATGCAATAGGCCCTATTCGAGTGACTGAGAAATTGATGAAAAATGTACGCCAGGGAAACATGAAAAAAATTATTTTTCTAGGCAGCGCTGCCGGATCCATTGCTCAAATTGCACCCCCAGTTACACTTTATTCTTACAGAGCCAGTAAAGCCGCATTGCATATGTCTGTACACAATCTTTACCATGAGCTAAAACCCGAAAAGATCATGGTATCTTTAATCAATCCTGGGCTGGTAGATACCCGAGGTTTTTTAGCTTTGCAGCCGGATGATCCAATTCCTGAGCGCTTGAGTAAAATTGTGCCTATAGAACTCATTAAAATGATCCAAGACGGCAAAATCCCAATGATTACAACGCTGGAATCGGTGACACAGATGATTCACTACATAGAAAACTTAACGACAGAAAGCCTGCCACTGTTTGTAAATTGCGATGGGACCCCCATGCCATGGTAGTCTGGCGCGCCCGGAGGGATTCGAACCCCCGACCACCTGGTTCGAAGCCAGGTACTCTATCCAGCTGAGCTACAGGCGCAACTTCAAAACTCTGTGCATTATATATTAGAAATGAAAGGAAATAGTAATGCTTGCTGTTGGAGCTGTTCATAAGCTTCACTTATTGATATTTTTTGAAATTTAATTCTATCTCCAGGCCTTAATTGGCCAATTAAATGTCGGTCAACCAGTGCGATTTGCAACAATCTTGGATAGCCACCAAGGGTTTGTGCATCGGCTCCCAACAATATTGGTGAACCTTCTGTCGGACATTGGAGCGTACCAGGGAAAAGAGGGCCACTGATCATATGATCGGTTTTCTTGATTTTCAAATCCGGGCCTACAAGTCGACTACCCATTCGATTCGAGTCATTAGAAACTGTATAGGTTGCAGAAAACAAGAGTGTTTTTGAGGCTTCATCTATTAAATCGAATTCCGGTCCAGGCATTGCCATGAAAACCCACTCATTCGAAAATGTCTGCCTTAAGTCTGCCACTGATTTTAGTTGTCTTACCTGGTTTGTTTTGTCCCCAGCTGTGGGGATGACGTCCCCTGATTCCAACGCTTTTCCATTCAGACCGCCTAATTTAGCAGGCAAATAGGTAGAATTGCTGCCCATAAAGGCATCACAGACTAAATCTTCTGAAAATGCTATATAGCTTCGACAACCAACGAGACAGGCATGCATAGTCAACTCATCTCCGGGTTTAACCTTGCAAGGAATGAACATTGCAACCTGTTTTCCATTAATCTCTGGTTGCATATCTGCACCCGTCATCAAGATTTGCATGCTTTTTAGAAAACGCAATCGTGGGCCTGATAATGTGCATTCCAGGACGGAGGAATCGTACGATTGGCCATGTAAAAAATTGGCAAGTCCGAAAGAAAAAAGATCGGCGGCACCCGATTGAGGAACCCCCATATGCCGCCATCCATACCGACCATTGTCTTGAATGGTTGTCTGCAGTCCAGGAGAAACAACTTCTATGCTCATTGTCTTCTCTGGGTTTTGTATTGGTGAAACTGTTCCGGTGATATTGCTGTAAATTTAACCCGCATTCCTGTACTAAGTTTAAATGGATTTTCTGAACTGGGGTCAAATAAGGCCATTGGGCTACAACCAATAATTTGCCAACCGCCCGGGCCTCCTAAAGGATATATACCGGTTCGATGCCCTGTGATGCCAATGGATCCGGGCTGCAGATACAACCTAGGAACAGAACGTCGTGGCATAAATAAAGCTTCTGGCAAATCTCCCAAATAAGCAAAACCGGGAGTAAAACCAATCACAGTCACCCGATAGGTAACACTCGTATGTTGTTCTACCACGTCATCGATACTCAATGATTTTTCTTGAGCAACAATTTGCAAGTCCGGGGCAAATCCATCCGAATAACAAACAGGGATATTGACGATTGGGTGGTTTTGATTGGATTTTTGAAAATTGAATGCATCTATCTTTTCATCTAACTGTTTGTAAGCGTTTGCAACAGATATTTCAAGAGGGTTAAATCTGACTGCAAAAGACTCTTCAGCAGAAATAACATCGATCCACGTGCCTTCAAATCTCCTGAGATATTTTGCGAGTGCAAGAATGTATTCATTTAACTTACCCTGCAATTCTTTGGCTTCAGCTCTTACCAGAAAGGCATCATCACCAAATTGAGTTATGGATGGTTTAAAATTTTTTTTCATGCAGCAAAACTCTTGATTTCAATATTTTTGCTTTCAAAAAGTAAGCGAACCATTTGAGCTGTTTTCAATGCATCGGAACTGTCCGCATGAAGGCACAACGTTTCGGCCTGGATGTCGATGAATCGTTCGCTTTCTGTCTTCACTGTCCAGTTACAAACAATGCTTTCAGCTTGTTCGCAGCGTTCAGTTATGGTCTCTAAAACTGCCCCTGAATGACCACGATTCACAAGCGAACCGTCGTCTTTGTAGCGTCTATCTAGGAAGGCCTCACCCACAAAGCTGGACCCAGATTTTTTTGCCACGTCCGCCAAAATTGAATTGGGTGGCCCAACTATAAAGAGATCTGGGTTGATCTCATTGACCACACTGATCAATAAATAAGCCAAGTTACTGTTGCTTGCTGCATCGTTGTAAAGACGCCCATGAAGTTTTACATGAGAAGCTGGAACATTTAACGCTTCGGACACATTTAAAAAAGAGCAAACTTGATCAATTAGAGATTTTTTTAAAGTGGATTCATCAATCTTCATTTTTTGCCTACCAAATCCCTCTGGGTCTGGATAGGAGGGGTGTGCACCGATAGCAACACCTTTTTCTTTGCAAGCAATAATAATTTTTTTCATGCTTTCTTCATCACCGGTATGGCCTCCACAGGCAATGTTGCAAGTACTAATGTGATTGAGAATTTGACATTCAAGAAAATACTGATTTTCAGTTTGATATTCACCCAAATCAGCATTGAGATCGATTGTCAGTTGCTTAGGTATCATGGCTACTAAATTTTTTTGCATCACCAAAAACCCCATTGTAAACGAATTTGAGTCAAAGAATTCAGTTACCTTTTGCAAAAATATCAACAAATGAATTTGCTAAAGAAAATAGAAAATCATTTTTTGTGAGATTATTTTTGCGCATTTTTACGCATTAAAATCAAACAAAAGGTTAGTACCATAAAACTGCCATAGGACAAATAATGAATTTCTTCTGATTTTATTTTTTTAAAATTCAGTTAGTTAGAAACAGTTCTTAAACTAAAAGCAATTGTGAAATAGGACACAAAAAATATTCTTAGATTTTTTTATATTTTTTGTATTAAAAGTCTTGAAAAAAAACTACCTCCCAGTAACATTTAACCCATCTCAAGAGACCGATCGGAAGGTGAGTGCAGAAACCGAAAGAAGAGTCGAAAAGAGAAAGAGACCTAAAGGGTGAAAGCGAAGACGGCTAGAGAAGCTAGCAATAACAAAAGCCGACTCCCACCAAACTCGAAAAGAGAAATCGAGTAAGGAGCTGAAGAAAAAATCTCACTTCAGACACCTAAAGGACTCGACTGAGAACAGAGCCTCTGGCTCTGTTTTTTTTTGTTCAATAAAAGTGACTTTAAACTTTTTTGGATTTAGTTGTTTGGTATCCAACCCAGGACAGCAAAACGGCCAGAGGAAGTGCACCCCATGCTGCAGATAAAGACGAAAGACCCAAGATGAGCATGCCCTTAACGGCAAACCAGCTCCCCATTGCTTCTCCTGATCTGGCAAAAAAAGTATCCATGAAAACCGTTGACTTATATCGTTCCTGCTTCTTTAATACCGTAAATATGGTCTCACGTGCTGGCTTATTGAACCCATATTCAAAAACCCTCAAGATACAGACGACTACTAATACCGTGGTGAATACAGGAAATGTGGCATAGGCAACCAGACCGGCAAATAACAGAAAACCATACGCAATCAAGACCGCTGCAATACCAATTTTCCTCAGAATATAAGAGGTGATAAAAAATTGGCAGATTAAGGTCAATGGGGTAACGATTTGTTCGATGCGGGCAAAAAATGCGGTTCTCTCGCATGAATCGGATGACCAGTTCTGAATGATGTCCAAGGCAACCATCCATCCAATTGTCATCACTGAAGTCCAAAGAATCATATACAAGGTTAGGTTTCTAACTGAAGGAGCACTAAACACACTGCGGAAAGGATCCATCCAAGACCCACCCAATATTTCTTCTGGCTCCTCCATGTTGCTGGGATGATTTGCTTTGGGTTTGAATCCCAAACTTAAGATCATCGCAATGCTCAGAGCAACAACGGACACAACAATCAGGCTAAAAGGACCCCAATCAGACATCGATGCAGTGCCACAAATCTCGGTGGAGAAATACCGGGCGACTGATGAGCCTGTAAACGCACCCAATGATCCTCCTGCACTGATAATCCCAAAGTATTTTTTAGCTTCGTGGCTCTGGAAGAAATTAATCATTGATACCCAAAAAATTGAAACAACAAAAAATGAGTAAACGTTGCACCAGATGTAAAAAACTTTGGCAATCCGTGCTCTACCCGACTCGTCCAAGAAATTCCAACCCAGTAGAAAACACAAAAGATTCAGAATAAAAAATAAATAGGTGTAAAGAACAATCCTATCCTTCTTTACCTTTGACACAAGCCAGGAATAAATGGGATTCGCTAACAGCATTACTAAAAGAACAATGGAGAGTAAAACAGGAAGATTTTCCAGCCCAGCTTGCACCGCCATTTCGTTTCTAACAGGTCTTATGACGTACCATGAACACAAGACACTGAAAAAAAAGAAAAATGCCTTTAACAATGACAAGACTTGGCCTCTAGGTATGTCCAGTTTTGGTTTAATATTGGCGTAGCTCATAGTCTTTACTTGGCGGAGAGGGAGGGATTTAAACCCCTAAATTGATTCCCTATGACTCTCCAGCCCCTATTTTATATGAGTTTCTAAATACATAAGTGATTATTTGACTATTTACTTATAACGTAGAAAATAGAGAAACCACATCAATTGAGATGAAACAATGAACTTATCAATTAGCAGGTTATGCAATACGGCAGCTCTTATTCTACTGTTGGTATTTTCTACCGCATATGCACAGTGGTCAGACCCACCCTCAGATGAAATCGTGATTCGAGGTGGTTGGTTGTTCGATGGCATCAGCAACACACGCAGGCAAAATACGGGTATTGTGATTCGTGGAGGGAAAATCGTTGAAGTCGACGCAGATTTACAGGGAAAGGTTCTTACGGCAACCAGCGTAGTGGATCTGACCGACTCGGAAACGGTTTTACCCGGCATGATCGATCTGCATGCACACTACAATTTTGATCTCGTCGATGTAGGTCGTGTGGAAGAAGTTGTCTACAACGGCATTATATTCCTAGCAAACGGAGTGACATCAACCTGGTCGGCGGGTGAGTACTATCCTGAGCGAGTTCTTGGGCAGCGGGACCTGGTAGATAGTGGTAAAGCAACCGGTCCGAGACTTTTCGTGTCGGGTCCTTATTTTGGTGGATTCAGATGCGAATACAGCATTAAAACAGCCGCGGACGATTGCTCTGCCTGGCCGAATGATATTACGGAAGAGGAAATACGCGCAGAAGTCGATAAATGGGCAGAACAGGGGGTCGTCAGTATTAAGATTAAACAGGCAACACCCGGTGAAACCAAGATTCTAATCGAGCAAGCTCACAAACATGGCATGACAACGACAGGACACCTGTCCAATTACGAAGGCGAATACGATGTGCATCCGAGAGACGCGATCCTGATGGGGCTTGATCGTCTTGAGCATCAGATTACATTGGGAAGTGGTGGCCAGGAAAGCGCTGAGATGGAGCAGATGATCGATCTGATTCTCAAACACCAGGTGTATTATGACGCCAACTTGCAGATGTACGGTGGAATCAATCTACGAAAAGAACTCGGAACAGACATGGTTTGGACCAATGAGGGGAAATACTTCACCCCCTATGCTCAGGCATTGCTCGAGAAACGAGGCGACCCGCCACCGGAATCAGACGTGGCCGAATATACACAGCGCGTGCTCGAATTGAACAAACTTTATGAATCCGGCGGTGAGAATCTTCTCATCGTAGGCACCGATGAGCCGGTTTATACGACGTTGTTACCAGGGTTTGCATTCCATCGTGAACTCCTGGCAATGGTGCACGCGGGTTTACCAAATATTGCCGTACTGAAAGCAGCCACAATCAACGGCGCTAATGCACTTGGTATAGGAGACAAACTTGGGTCCATAGAACCCGGAAAACTGGCTGATCTCTTCGTCACCAAGGGTAATCCGTTTGAAGATATTAAAACTACACGAAATATCCAATTCGTAATTAAAGATGGTGCAATCTATTACCCGGAAACACTGCTAAAGTCAGCGGAAGGCATGATCGGACCCCAAGGACCCGATGATCATGCTACTTGGGAACTGCATATTGAACCATTGAGGCCAGCAATACCACATCGGTAATTAATTTAAAGCTCTTAACTTTTATACTATATATATTATTTATGTATAATATTTTATATACATTTTTATTATATATATTTTATAAATGGCGAATCGAAGAGAAAGATTTAAAAAGCTGTACCCCAAAAGACTAAAGAACGCTGTATGGAATATTCAATCCATTGGTAAATTATCAGCACGTACAAATTACATTTATGAGAATAAAGAAGTTGATGAGATTTTATTAACACTCATATTTGAAATTAAAGGAGTCATGGTTAAATTTGGATTAGGCTCAACTGATATGAGCTCAGTTTTTAAAACAGAAACAGAAAAAAAAGGCCCAGCATTCAAAGAAGAGACAGATGAACTAATTAAAAAACTTGATGAAATGCACAGGTCATTAGACGAAAGCACAAGATCTCTACAAGAAGCTATTTTGTTGTTTACAGCAAAAGAGCATGAAAAATCCCCCCAAGTAATTAAAAAAAGAAATAACTACAAAGATGGTAAGAAAGATGGCTATTGGGAGTCATTTCATGACAACGGCAAATTAAGCGAAAAAGGAAATTACAAAAAGGGGTTAAGGGTTGGTATTTGGGAATCCTATCATGACAATGGCCAACTGTGGGTAAGAGGAAAATATACTAAAGATGGAACGCGTGATGCTAGTTGGGAATATTTTGATAAGAATGGAAAGAAGTTTTAGAGAGTCTGGCGGAGAGGGAGGGATTCGAACCCTCGATACGCTATAAACGTATACTCCCTTAGCAGGGGAGCGCTTTCAGCCACTCAGCCACCTCTCCAAATCTTTATTTGTATGAATTATAGAGTATATAAAAAGGACTTAAAGATTTTTTATCCAATCTCTAGCAACGTCAAAGGATTTATGCAAATTTTCCACTCTGGGTCCACCAGCGTTAGCAAAATTTGCTCGGC
>DTSX01000097.1 GCA_012965065.1 Gammaproteobacteria bacterium | reverse complement strand
GCAATTGACACCCTTAAAGAAGTTGACCTGATTTTTTCTGAAGACACAAGGATTACAAAGAAGTTACTGAATCACTTAGGTATTAAAAGAAGAATTCAGTCACTGAATGAACATAATGAGATAAAAAAAACTCCCAAGATTCTCCAACAATTATCACAAGGGAAAAGCGTGGCATTAGTATCCGATGCTGGAACACCCTTAATTAGTGATCCAGGATACTGCTTGGTTAAACAAGCAAGGGAAAAGTTTTTTAATGTTATTCCTATCCCTGGATGCTGTGCTGCAATCGCTGCATTGTCTGTTTCAGGAATTGCAACTGACAAATTTTATTTTCATGGATTCCTGCCTTCCTCTGAACTAGCACAACTCAAAGAATTGGACATACTGGCTCAAAGAAAAGAAACTTTAATTTTTTACGAATCAGTACACCGTTTACAATCAACTATAGGCCACATGATTAAGATTTTTGAGGGAGATCGTAAAGCTGTTGTTTGCAAAGAAATTACCAAACTACACGAAAATTATTTTGGAGAAAATCTCACTGAAATTGATGAGTTTATAAAAAATAATCCAAAAAAAATTAGAGGTGAATTTACCATTGTCATAGATGGAAGTAAGCAAAAGCAGGCAACAATAGATCGGAAAAAGATGGACAAAATTCTCCTAGAACTACTACCGGAAATGCCAATTAAGAAAGCAGTAAAAATCTGTGTGATGGTTAGTGGCCTTAGTAGGAATGAAACATATAAACGTGCTGTAATATTAAAGTCGCTTCAAACTTGAATTTTTATGCACGGTATTGAATAATCGCTTTTGGAGTTAACCAGGCAATCGCCTAATTCTTTGATTTAGGAGGAAAGTCCGGGCTCTAACGGGGACGATGCCAGGTAATACCTGGAAGGCGCGAGCCTATGGAAAGTGCAACAGAAAATATACCGCTTCTTAATGAGGTAAGGGTGAAAAGGTGTGGTAAGAGCGCACCGCATAAATGGTAACATTTATGGCAATGCAAACCCCATCGAGAGCAAGACCAAATAGAGGAGCTATGATTTCCCGTGATCGCTCCAGGGTGGGTTGCTAGAGGTGTCTGGTGACAGATATCCAAGATGAATGATTGCCCAAGACAGAACCCGGCTTATCGGTTAACTCCTTCCTTTTTTAGTCATCAATTGATTTATCCATTTTTTTATTGACAACCGTTACCAATGACCTATAGTGTCATAAAGTGGTAAAAAGTGGGATAAATGCCGTGATCCTGTTGTTAAATATGATGTTTCGTGGTTTAAATAAAATTAATTTAGATGCAAAGGGAAGAATTGCTATTCCTGTTCGTTATAAGGACAGTCTTAGTGATTTGTCCAGCAATTTATTGATCTGCACAATTGATCAAGATCATTGCTTGTTGTTGTATCCGTTAAAATTTTGGAAAAGTATTGAGAAAAAAATTATGGAATTACCCACTCTGCATTCCGCCTCAAGGAGGTTGCAGAGATTGATGGTTGGACACGCTGCTGAGATAGAAATGGATAGTAGTGGAAGGATTTTAATTCCAAAAGAGTTGAGAGAATTTGCAAAATTAACGAAACAGGCCATGTTGGTTGGACAAGGCAATAAATTTGAAATATGGAATTATGATGATTGGAACATTGGAAGGGAAAGGTGGTTGTCTTCCAAAGAGACAGATTTGTCAGATCTGCCCTCAGAGCTTGGGGCTTTATCTCTATAGGAATGAATGGAGTTGTGATGCCTGAATT
>DTSX01000096.1 GCA_012965065.1 Gammaproteobacteria bacterium | reverse complement strand
GACAACGTATAATTTTAAACAAATTAATCCTGTACGGACTAAAATAAAGATTAATTCTCAATTCTAGAAGTTAACCCAAATGGAACTGAAATCAGAATATCTTCCAAGTTTTTGGCTACCAGGTCCACACTCACAAACCATTTGGGCTTCCAAATTTAGAACACTTCCTTCTCCAGACACCAAAAAAGAGAAAATAGAACTTGATGACGGAGATTTCCTTAATTTGTTCTGGTTAACTGATGGGAACGGGCCAATTGTAATAATAGTTCACGGTTTGGAAGGTGATTCCTCCTCTAACAATGTCAAAGCCATGTTTGAAGTGATTAGCAAAATTGGGTGGAATGGAGTCCTTTTGCTAAACCGAAACTGTGGTGGGATTTCAAACAGGCTTCAGCGGACTTATCATGCTGGTGAAACTGGTGACTTGGACTTAGTCGTCAATCTAGTAAAAAAACGGTTCCCTGATATACCATCGATGGTTTACGGATACTCCCTTGGGGGAAATACACTGCTAAAGTGGCTTGGAGAAAAAGGGGAAAGTGCAGGCATAAATGCTGCTGCTGCAGTATCTACCCCTTTCGACCTGGCTTCTTCTACTGCCGTTATGGAGAAAGGATTTTCAAGAATTTACCAGAGACACTTTGTCAATCTGTTACGTGAATCCGCAAAGAGGAAATTCCGGGATCTCCCACCTTTATTTAATCCGGGTGATTTGAATGAAATAAAAACTTTACGAGAGTTCGACGAAATCGTTACAGCTCCTTTACACGGATTCGTGAATGCTGATCACTATTATTCTGAATCATCCTGTAGACAATACCTCAATAAAATCTGCGTTCCAACCCTCATTATGAACTCACTGGATGACCCTTTTCTGGATACAAAAACTTTCCCCAGTCCAAAAGAAGTTTCGGTCATGGTAGAACTTGAATTCCTTCAAAAGGGTGGTCACGCTGGATTCATCATTGGAAATTCTTGGAAAAATTATGGTTGGATAGAAACCCGAATCCCAGAATTTTTTAAAAAACAATTGGACAATTTAAATTAAGAAAAAAAGTGAATTTGTGAATATAAAAATGTAACGTTCAACATTTAATTTCTTCCATCTACCCTGGTTTCCCTAGTTTTATACGATTAAATTTTGATTGAGCGGCACCAAAAACTTAGGGGCATATTAATAATATTTTTAAAATCTAGATTTAACAGTTATTTACGGAAGACAGCAAATATTTTATTGCTATCTTTTCCTGCTTGTGGAAAAATGCACAGTTGTATTCAGTATCCCTTGGTCGTATTTCAAGAAGCTCTATTTTCATGGAAAGAGTAGATTATAATGAAATCCGGCTCAGATGTTTTGAGTAATGTGGATTACGATTCCCAAAAGAGTTGTTATGAAAGATCCAAAAAAAGACAACATTCACCATTTTACCGACGAATTCGCTTTTGAAGACCTCAAGCACGAAAGCGGGGGTGAGGGTGCACACCACGCCAAGCCCTATCTAACTAAAGATGGCCAGTTCTCAATGATAATGAAACAAATTTCGCATCTCAACACGCGGATAGAGAGGCTGGAAAAGATTCTCGAGGAGAACTCCTGACACAGTCTGCTGTATCTTCGATGTAACCAAATACCAGGGTAAATATCTTATCCTGTCGCTGTGTTATGTCTTTTTGGTTTTAAAGCATTTGAGTAATCTATAGACAATACCCATGCAAAACAGTTTTCAAATTGAGAATCCAAATCCATCATTTCTAGAAACATCCCGTAGAG
>DTSX01000095.1 GCA_012965065.1 Gammaproteobacteria bacterium | reverse complement strand
ACAACTTGCATTCGGTTTAAATTTATTGACAGCCGTTATATTTTCTTTATCATAAGGCTTATTACTTATCTTCTTAAATAAGTTAATGTAGAAAAATATTCATGCTTAAATCTAAGTCTTACAAATTAAACAATTATGCTAATGTACAGGAATATTTTCATTCACATAACTGGACAGATGGGCTTCCTGTTGTACCTCCTACCCCAGAAACAGTTAAGGATTTATTGGAATGGTCCAACGTAGAACCAGAACACCTAATTGGCATTGAACCAGTTAGAAGCAGACCAATAACTGCAGAAAAACTAGCAATAAATGCTGTCATGGCTGGCTGTCTCCCAGAACACTTTCCACTAGTTTGCGAATCTTTTTCTGCAATGTTAAAAGAGCCCTTTCTTCTTCATGGTTCAACAGCGAGCACTGGTGGCTGTGCAATACTTATAATAATCAATGGGCCCATTAGGCAACAGCTTGGAATGAACGGGACTTTTAATGCTTTAGGTTCAAGTGATCGAGCGACAACAGTAATAGGTAGAGCAATTAGATTAATTCTTTGTAATTTATTGGATGTAAGACCAGGAGATGTTGATCGCTCAACTCTTGGCCACCCTGGAAAATTCAGTTTTTGTATCGCAGAAGATGAAGAAAACACAAATTGGTTATCTCTTGCTGAAGATAGAGATATACCACAAGGAATGTCTGCTGTAACTGTTATGTCTGCAGGTTCACCTAGACAAATAATGAATGAATGGACAACCAATCCAGAAGAAATTCTGGATACGTTTGTTGCTGAAATTAAATCCTGCATGAGACATTACTCAATATGGCCTGGTAACTACGCGATTGTGATTCCTCCACAACTTCGCGTCCATTTTGAAGATTCGCAATGGTCAAAGAAGGATATCCGTAAATATGTTTTTAATCATGCAAGAATCAAAAGAAAAGAATGGGGCGAATGTGGGAAGGCTTCAATTATCGGAAATAAAGGTGAAAAAGAATATGCTGCATTGACGGATGAAAATCATTTGCTTGTTATTGCAGCAGGTGGACCCGCTGGAGGTTTTGGTGCCATCATTCCTCCTTGGTTTGGAACAAAGAGCAAAGCTGTCACTCAACCGCTTGGCGTTTGCCTAGATTGTGGACCTGAGTAAATAAGAAACATTTTCTTTTGTAAAACATGTCGATACAAGTTCTAAATCCAACTCATGAAGGAGATTTCAAATCCTTCAAAGCTGCTGAAGGTCTAAAAAGCCTCAAGGGGGCAAAGGTGGGGATCATATCAAATGGGAAGAAAGGTACTTTCCATTTTTTCAATGCTCTCGAGGAACTACTCATAAAAAACCATGGAGTAAAAAAAGTAATTCGAGTAGTTAAAAAAAACTACAGTGCTCCTGCCGAGTCAGAGATTTTGACTGAGGTAAAAAAATGGGATGCTGTAGTTGCCGGGGTAGGAGATTGAGGGAGTTGTTCATCATGTAGTTTGCATGATTCAATTAAATCAGAGCAATTGGGTATACCTTCAATTAGTATTATGACCTCAAAATTTGTTAGTGCAGCAGAGATGATGTCTCGTGCTTTGGGCGCGGAAGAATATCCTTTTGTCATAATCAATCACCCAATCAGCAGTGCGTCAAAAGATGAATTAAAAATACAGGCTAGTATTGCACTAAAAGAAGGAGTCAATTTAATTCTTAGGTCAAAACGTAAAACAATATCTCAAGTTCTCCTATGAGTTTAAGAAAAAATATTTTAGATGGAATAAGAGTTATCGATCTCTCCCAATTTCTATCCGGTCCCCACGCAAC
>DTSX01000094.1 GCA_012965065.1 Gammaproteobacteria bacterium | reverse complement strand
CCCCCCTATGATTCTGATCAACATAAAGATCATAAAGGATAAGGATGGGTATGGTACTGACTGAACAAAATGAGGGGTAGAGTTGGACAAACCCATTAAGTTTCTCAGATCCATCAGTGGATATAAAAATAATTGATTCCTCATTAGTGAGTCTGTTTTTAATAAAATCTCGGGCACGATCTATGTCATCTTTTTGTTCATAGAAGATGCGATAAAGATTAAAAAGCCTTGCTAGCTCATCCAGATGTTCTTCATTTGCCAAAGTAATTTTTATCATGTTTTTATCTTACCCTGAGCAGACAAATAATTAATTTCTTTAATAATTCTTTTTGTTACTTTTTCAGGAGCTTCTTCATGAACGTAATGTCCAGCATTTTCTATGAGATTTAATTTGCTTCCTTTGATATTTTCATTCAGTGCAATGGCTTCATCAACGCTTTTGTTTCGATCTTCTTGCCCGAATACAATTAATGTAGGTAGATCCAACAATGACAATAGCTCTAACTCGTTAGAAACGTAGTATTTTTTCATCATACTGGTAGTCCCATCCATATAGCCTTCAGATCTTACTCCCAGCATAATTTCATCAACTACCTCATCTGTGACAATCGATGGGTCAATGAAAGACCTCTTTAGGAAGGTTTCTCTAAAATCTCTTTTAGTAAACTGTTTTGCAGAAACCCTGGCGAATGGGAAAATAAGATTGAGGTAACGCGTTATTTCTGGAACCCCTGTTGTAATAATTCCTGGGTTGAATAAGATCATTCCTGTTGTCTTTTCATTGTTCAATGCCACATGCACTGCAATTGCGCCTCCTAGAGAATGGCCACCTATGATAAAAGAATCTAGATGCAGAGCCGCTGCAAATAAACTAATGGTTCTGGCCTGATTTTGATTGCTGTAATCATAGTTATCTGATTTTGACGACAATCCAAAACCTATTAGATCCATTCCTATCACACGGTAATATTTTTGTAACTCAGGAACAATGAGACGCCATGTATTCAGCGAATTACCAAATCCATGTACCAGAATTAAATTAGGTTTGATTGAGTAACCATCACTGTAAACCCGATAACGTATTTTCTTTCCATCAATCTCAATAAAATGATCAAGTGGGGTTGCTAATTCTGCTACAGGAACTTCATCATACGGAAGGTAGGCATAAATAATTAATCCCAAATAGCACAATCCAAACAATGCACACAAAAAAGCAAAGAATTTTTTTATTAATCGAGACATTAGGGTAGTTTATTGTTGTCTAACAAATAGAGCCCAATTATCCATTAGAAATGGATTCAAGTTTCAACTTGGAACGTAATTATCTACTTGGTTCTTAGGGTGCTAACCAATCGCCAGCAAAGCCGCAGCCAAATTCTGCCATAGTAGGATCATTGTCATCATAATAGACTTCTTCCCAGCCATCTCGCTCACAAGAGCCTATAGTTGTTTCTCTTGGGCAATCTCCTTCACCATATACTGGTGAAATAACGGACATCATGCCATCGCCTTCCTCCTCAAGAGCCACGCAGGCTTGCGCAGATATATTGGTCCTGCAGGCTTTATATGGTTCTGAAAAAGGACCATCTGAAATATAATTACAGTGTCCAGTTCCACTAGCTTGTGCTAATTCACTGTCGTGATGACTGCTGGTAAATCCAAGTTGAGGATATAGAACTATTGCTAAAACCAAAGTGGCAAAAATATTTAATAAAAATTTCATCTTTTCTTATCTCCAAAAAAAACTTTAATAGAATTGTATGATGATATCTTATTTTGAACAACATAGACCTGTTTTATATTTT
>DTSX01000093.1 GCA_012965065.1 Gammaproteobacteria bacterium | reverse complement strand
GGCACCTAGAAATTAAAGCGATTACTTAGTAATTTCAACAACCTTGTTAACAATAGATTCTGTACTGATACCAAAATAATTTCTCAGTTCCTCCCTCGATTCACTGAGACCGTATCCATCGGTTCCAAGTGAGGTAAAGTTGCCAGGAAACAGATGGGCAAGGCTGTCAGGAAGCAACCTCATGTAGTCGCTAACGGCGATAAAATGACCCGACTCATTTTTTAATGCTTGCACCAGAAAAGGTTCTGCGTGTGATTTCTGGCAATCAACGTAGTCTTTATGCAGTAAGTTATAGCTGGTAACACTCCATACATCGGTTGGTATACCCTGGTCAATTAATGCTTTTTGTGCATTGATAACCTGCTGCATAATGCTGCCACTGCCCAAAAGGTGGACTGGTTCGCCTTTGTATTTTTTCTTTAAAGCTTCTGGGCCTCTGTTAAAACAATAAATTCCTTTCAAGATTCCTTCTTCAACTCCTTGTGGCATCTTGGGGTGAGTGTAATTTTCATTGTAAACAGTTATATAGTAGAAAATTTCTTCTTGCTCCTCATACATCCTGCGAATGCCTTCTCGAATGATTACGGCCAACTCATAAGCAAAACATGGATCGTAGGTCATCAAGTTAGGTACGGTTGCTGCCAAAACATGTGAATGACCATCCTGGTGCTGGACCCCTTCACCGTTCAGTGTTGTCCTGCCTGCCGTACCACCGATCAGGAAACCACGTGACAATGCATCACCACAGGCCCAGATCATGTCACCAACCCGTTGCAGCCCAAAGATTGAATAAAAAATATAAAACGGAATCATTGGTAATTGAAAATGAGAATAAGCAGTACCAGCAGCCATAAAAGATGCCATTGCCCCTGCTTCACAAATGCCTTCTTGAAGAATTTGCCCATCCTTTGCTTCCTTATAAGGTGAAATCGTTCCAGCATCAACCGGTTCATAATTCTGCCCTTCAGATGAATAGATTCCTGCCTGTGGGAACAACCCATCCATTCCAAACGTTCTCGCCTCATCTGGAACGATTGGAACTAAATATTTTCCCAATTCTTTATCTCTGAGGAGTTTTGAAATCATCCTTACCAAAGACAGTGTGGTAGAAATAGAGCGGTCAACACCGTCTAAGAAATCCTGAAAAATTTCAATGCTAGGGGTTTTGATAGACTTGCAATCGGTAAATCTTATGGGTTGATATCCTCCAAGCTTACGCCGTTGGTCTTTTAGATATTGCATCTCTTCTGAGTCTGGATCAGGAACGTAAAATTGTGCCTTTTTAATTGCTTTTTCACTGAGCGGTATATTCAACCGTTGTGCAATCTCCAATCGTTCCTTATCGGACATTTGCTTTTTTTGGTGGGTGATATTCGTCCCTTCCGCCCTCTCACCTAAACCATAGCCTTTCAAGGTTTTAACTAGAATTACGGTGGGCTTGCCTTTGGTGTTCACAGCCCTATCAAAAGCTGCATATAGTTTTTTTCGATCAAATCCACCGCGTTTGATGTTTTTAATCTCCTCATCGCTCAGTCCAGACATAATTTCCTTTAGCTCAGGATTGTCTTTGGACCAGTGATTACGTTGTTCTGCACCTGATATCACTGAATACATTTGGTATTCACCGTCCAAAACTTCATCCATTCTTTTTTGCATTACATCGTGGTGGTCAATAGCAAACAAAGGATCCCACTCTGAGCCCCAAATCACCTTCAATACATTCCATTGCGAGCCCCTAAAAATTGCTTCAAGTTCTTGGATGATTTTACCGTTGCCTCTAACCGGTCCATCAAGGCGTTGTAAATTGCAATTAATGACAAAGATGAGATTATCCAATCGCTCTCTTGAGGCAATATTGATAGTGCCCAGGGATTCGGGTTCGTCCATCTCACCGTCGCCAAGAATAGCCCATATTTTGCCTCCTTTTTTGTTGGTTAAACCCCTATTTTCAAGATATTTTGCAAACCTCGCATAGTAGATTGAAGAAACGCCACTCAGCCCCATTGATGCAGATGGACTTGGCCATAAATTCGGTCTTCTCCTTGGATGGGGATAGGATGGTAAGCCGCCACCGGGTTGTAATTCTCTTCTGAAATTAGCCAACTCTTCAAGGGTTAGACGCCCTTCTAAAAAAGCTCTTGAATAAATACCGGGAGAGGCATGAGCTTGGATATTAAACATATCACCCTGATAATCATCGGTTCTTGAGCGAACAAAGTGATTCAACATCACTTCCATGAAGGTTGCTGCTGAGGCATAGGTGGCAATATGTCCGCCAACTCCAGAGCCGTTGTCATAGGCTTGCAGTACCATCGCCATAGCATTCCAGCGGACGATGTTTTCAATCCTTTGCTCCACCTGAATATCACCTGGGTAATTTGGCTGTTCACTCACATGAATTGTATTACGATAGGGTGTGTTTAGGGTCGCCTCACCAAGATTGATACCACTGCTTAGAGCATGGTTTTGCAAGGATCTTAAAAGATCTTTGACTTGTTTGTTGCCGTAACTTTGTTTGATGGAATCAAGAGACTCAAGCCATTCATTTAATTCGATCTTCCATTCCTGTTCAAAGTATTTTTGTAGCGATGAATTCATATCAACTACCTTGGCTGTTCTTTTCTGTTCACTCATACTAAATTCAGATAAATACCAGTTAAAAATTCAGGCAGTAACAAGCAAAAATCAATAATTTTCTGACACTACTGTACCATGAGAATTAGAATTATTAGCAATAAATGAGATAATAATATCCAAACAAAATTTCCCATTAAAAGGATTGAAAAAAGAGATGCCTGAATACAGATCAAAAACCTCAACCCATGGAAGAAATATGGCTGGTGCTCGGGCTCTTTGGCGTGCTACAGGGATGACCGATGATGATTTTGGCAAGCCAATCATTGCCATTTCAAACTCATTTACCCAGTTTGTACCGGGACATATTCATCTCAAAGATTTAGGACAAATGGTAGTAAAGGAAATCCAAGCTCATGGTGGAGTTGCCAAAGAATTTAATACCATTGCAGTTGATGATGGAATTGCTATGGGACACCCAGGAATGCTCTACAGCTTACCTTCCCGAGAATTAATAGCTGACGCAGTCGAATACATGGTCAATGCTCACTGTGCAGATGCAATGGTTTGTCTGTCCAATTGTGACAAGATCACGCCCGGTATGTTAATGGCAGCAATGCGGTTGAATATTCCAACCATCTTTGTCTCCGGTGGTCCCATGGAAGCAGGAAAAAGTAAGGTTAAGGGCGTGGAAACCAAATTAGATTTAATTGATGCGATGGTCTCTGCAGGGGACGATTCTATTTCAGATGAAGATCTGGCTGCAATTGAACGATCTGCCTGTCCAACCTGTGGGTCTTGCTCGGGCATGTTTACTGCCAATTCAATGAATTGCTTGATGGAAGCCCTGGGTCTTGCATTACCCGGTAACGGGAGCGTGCTGGCAACTCACATTGACAGGAAAAAGTTATTTATGGATGCAGGGAAACTGATTGTTAAATTAGCAAAAGATTATTATGAAGAGGACAACACAGAGGTTCTTCCACGAAAGATCGCTGGTAAAAAAGCATTTGAAAATGCAATGACTCTGGACATTGCCATGGGTGGTTCTACCAATACCGTCTTGCACATCCTAGCAGCTGCTAAAGAGGCAAATCTTGACTTTTCCATGAAAGATATTGATCGCCTGTCTAGACGTGTTCCCAATCTTTGCAAAGTAGCACCAAGCAGCCACTACCACATGGAAGACGTGCATCGTGCAGGAGGAGTGATGGCTATTCTAGGTGAGCTTGAAAAAGGGAAATTACTTAACGTAGACACTAGCACTATTCACAGTAAAACGTTGAAAGCAGCTATCGCCAAGTGGGATATCAATAGAAATCCTCATAAACAGGTACTGGAATTTTATTCAGCTGCACCTGGAATGATCCCCACGATCGAACCGTTTTCTCAAAACAAACGTTACGATACCTTGGATCTAGACCGAAATCAGGGTTGCATTCGTGAAATTGATCACGCATATAGTCATGATGGAGGCTTAGCAGTCCTCAAAGGCAACATTGCCTTAGATGGCTGCATAGTGAAAACTGCTGGCGTTGATGAAAGCAGCTTGGTTTTTAGTGGCCCAGCACACATATTTGAAAGTCAAGACGATGCCATTGAAGGTATTTTGAACAACCAAGTTAAAGCGGGTGAAGTGATCGTAATACGATACGAAGGACCAAGAGGTGGTCCAGGCATGCAAGAAATGCTCTACCCAACCAGTTACTTGAAAGCAAAGGGTCTAGGGAAAAAATGTGCCCTGATTACCGATGGCAGATTCTCTGGCGGAACATCTGGTCTTTCAATTGGGCATATTTCACCAGAAGCAGCTTCCGGAGGAGCCATTGGACTGATAAAAAATGGGGACGTTATTGATATTGATATCCCCAACAGGAAAATCAATGTAAATCTTTTACCAGAAGATCTTGTCAAAAGAAGAACTGCTATGGATGAAACTGGGTCTAGTGCTTGGAAACCTTCAAATCGAAAACGAAAGGTGAGTCAAGCGCTGCGAGCATACGCAATGATGGCCTCTTCTGCTTCAGATGGAGCCGTCCGTGTTTTGCCAGGCGAGGATGCAGATGCCTAGGGGGAAGCCCAAAATTGCGATTTTCGGTGGAACCGGAGATTTGGGTTCAGCCCTCGCAAAAAAATGGGCGAAAAAAGGTTACGGCATCATCATTGGCTCTCGATCCAAAGAAAAAGCAACCCGTATTGCTCGCTCTATGCGGAAAGAATTAGATGTAAAATCAATAGAGGGATTCGAGTTGGCAGAAGCTGCAAAACTCTGTGACCTTGGAGTAATAACCGTACCCTATATTAGTCATGCAACGACCTTGAAAGCCGTGAAAAAATTCATGCAAGGGAAAATACTTGTTGATACCACTGTGCCCTTCCAAAAAGAAGTGACAAAAGTTTCTCTGCCCAAGGCGGGTTCAGCAGCCATTGAGGCCCAAAATATCTTGGGGGGTGGAGTTACCGTAATCGCTGCATTGCAAAACATTGGGTCACATTTGCTAAGTTCTGAGGACAGCATTGATGCGGAGGTTTTAATTTCTGGGAATGACGAGGAAGCAGTTAATCTTGTCACGAAACTTATCGAAGATCTAGGTTTGCGATCGTGGCACGCTGGTCCATTGGAAAATTCCGCAGCTGCGGAAGCAGTAACATCAATTCTTATTGCGATTAACAAGAAATACAAGCGTAAATCCTCAGGCATTAAGATCACATCTCACTGATATAGGTTCTGCCACAACACTCCCTGATTGCCATGCATTTCAAGTCAAAACCACCTTCAATATCTTTAACTGCTCCCATGGGCTTGCCATTGATTGAAAAGGATGATGATCTCGGAGAATTGATCTTAGCTTGCTTAGCTTTAAATGGCATCACCATTGAGACTAACGATGTAGTCGCAGTTGCACAAAAAATTGTCTCTAAAGCAGAAGGACGTTTGATCAATCTGTCCGATGTTCAGCCGTCTCAAAATGCATTCAATATAGCCACTCAAGCAAACAAGGATCCAAGATTGGTTGAATTGATTCTCCAAGAATCAAACGAGGTTATACGGGTGAGTGATGGGGTCATTATTGTCGAGCACCGTTTGGGCCATGTTTTAGCCAATGCTGGTGTAGATCGATCCAATATAGAATCAAAAAACAACGAGGACGTTGCCTTACTGCTGCCACTCAACCCTGATGAATCTGCTATGAAAATTAGGAACCACATTAAAGAAAGTACTGGCATTAGTGTTGGTGTAATTATCACAGACAGCATAGGCAGAGCCTGGCGGGTGGGTACTATTGGTCATGCAATTGGTTCTGCTGGGGTTAAAACACTAATGGATCTAAGATTCAAAGCCAAAGATTTATTTGACCGAGAATTGCAAGTTACATGCATTGCCTGGGCAGATCAGTTAGCCGCAGCTGCCTCCTTGGCAATGGGCGAGGCAAACGAAGCGACTCCTGTAGTGGTGATTAAAGGATTAGAAGCACCGTCCAGTGAAGATTCCATCCAAGACCTTATCCGCCCGAAGAAAGAAGATTTGTTTCGCTGACTATGAGTGGGGAAAACATTCTTGCCTTAAGTGGCGGCGTAGGTGGGGCAAAATTGAGCTGGGGCCTGGATAATATCACTGCGAAAAACACACTGACCATCATTGCAAATACAGGTGATGATTTTATTCACCATGGTTTGTATATCTCTCCAGATTCTGACACCTTGATATACACCCTTGCTGGAGTCAATGATCCAGAAAGGGGCTGGGGAAGAGCTGATGAAACTTGGCATACGCACTCCACATTAGGACAATTTGGAATCGAGAATTGGTTTCAGATTGGCGATAAAGATCTGGCATTGCATCTTTACCGAAATGAGCAAAGAAAGAAAGGAACAAGCCTTACTGAAATCACGCAACATATTGCTCAAAAATTTGGTGTAAACAGCCGTATCTTGCCTATGAGCGATGATCCAGTTCAAACCATCATTGAATCAGACATCGGTCATTTATCGTTCCAGGAATACTTTGTAAAACATCAATCCAAGCCTTGTATCAGAAACATTTCCTTTAATGGCAGTACCGAAGCTTCCATTTCACCCGAACTCAAAACCGTGATAAAGGACAATGGTTTCAAAGCCATAATTGTTTGCCCTTCAAACCCATATTTAAGCATTGACCCGATTCTTTCAATTAAGGAAATTAAATCATTCATTGAATCATCGTCGATACCTGTGGTCGCGGTTTCGCCAATCGTTGGTGGGAAGGCGCTGAGAGGACCAACAGCAAAGATCATGCATGAAATGGATATCCCTGTGTCGGTCATGGGTATAGCTGAACACTATCATCCATTGATTGATGGTTTGGTGATTGATCATAAAGATAAAATTATGTCATCTAAAATGCAGTCCATGGGGATTGCAGTTCAAGTAACAAATACCGTCATGAACTGCGATTCAGATAAAATTCAGCTAGCCCAAGATGTGGTTGAATTTAGCCAAATGATCAGCGTAAAAAAAGACAGTCTCTAATGTGGGCCTTGATCCCAATCAATGATTTCACCGAGTCACTATCAAGGCTTTCAGATTATCTTGACCGCGATCAACGCAGGGAAATAACGCAGATTTTAGCTACCCAGGTTTTCGAAGCACTGTACCCTATCGAAAGCATTGAAAAAATAGTTGTGTTGAGCAACGAAATTGAATGGTTAAAGTCATTTGAAAATCCAAAAATAACTATTCTCAAAGACCCTGAAGTAAAGCAATTGAAAGAAAAAATAGCCCATGCTGTCAACTGGATTCAGAGTCAAGGAGTAGAGAGTGTGCTGTATTTATCTGTTGATCTCCCATTTGTTCAGGATAAAGATGTGGCAAATTTCATAACTCAGCATCAAGGTGGTTTGTCTATTATCAAAGCGCACAAAGACAGTGGAACCAATGCACTTATTCTAGACCTTCCAACAACTTTGGAATTCCAATTTGGGATCAATAGCTTTAACAAACATCTTGCAGCTGCTGAATCACAAAAAATCAACACACAAATTGTCGACATTGAACACCTTAGTCTTGATCTAGATACTTGGAATGATCTTCAAGAATTCAAAAACAACTTCATGCATACTCAACTTTCAACATTTATTAATAGACACAATTTGTAATTGGAAATTAGTCATTGAGATGAAACAAATTTGAGGTTATAACTAGATAATGGTCAAACCGACTCGAAAACAAACTAACGAATATCTGGACTTAGGTCAATCTCTCCAACTTGAAGAACTACTGGGACAGGCATCGTTGCTTAGGGACCAAAGCAAAAAAGTTATTACTTTTTCAAAAAAAGTCTTCATACCATTAACCATGCTTTGCCGAGATGTCTGTCATTATTGCACTTTTGCCAAAGTACCAAGAAAATTAAACAATCCTTATCTCAGGCCTGAAGAAGTTTTGAAAATTGCCCAAGATGGTAAGGCAAAACAGTGTAAAGAGGCTTTGTTCACGCTTGGCGAGAAACCTGAACTACGCTATCAAATAGCAAAAAAAGATCTCCACTATTTGGGTTACCAAACAACATTGGATTATTTGCACGACATGGCAAAATTGGTGCTGGAAGAAACCGGTCTTCTGCCCCACTTAAACCCCGGAACAATGACAACTGAACAAATTCGTCAGCTTAGGGAAGTATCACCCTCGATGGGGATCATGCTTGAGTCTTCTTCAAAAAGATTATGTGAAAAAGGTCAACCACACTTCGGTTCACCCGATAAGGATCCAGAGCTTAGACTAATGACCATTCGAGCTGCTGGTAAAGCCTCGGTACCATTGACTACAGGTATTCTAATTGGCATCGGCGAAACCAGGCAAGAACGAATTGAGAGTCTCTTGGCAATTAAAGAAACCCATCTAGAATTCGATCACATTCAGGAGATTATCGTCCAGAATTTTATTCCAAAAGCAGACACAAAAATGCGAAATACACCGGCTCCTGAATTGGAAGAGTTGTTGTGGACCCTCGCTATGTCTCGGATTATTTTTGGACCAGGAATGAATATTCAGTGTCCACCAAATCTCAATATGAAAGCTCTACCAGAACTCATTGGAGCAGGAATTAATGACTGGGGTGGAGTTTCACCGGTTACTCAAGATCACGTAAATCCGGAATCTCCTTGGCCAGAATTGAAACTTTTAGAGCAGGCAACAAGCAATGCAGGCAAAAAATTACAAGAACGCCTGACAATTTATCCTGAATACATCACCGCAGAAAAAGATTGGTTTGACCTAGGCTTAAAACGCTCCATTCATGAACTCTCTGACTCTGAAGGCTACGGCAGACACAATCTCTGGCGATGTGGAGAATCTCTGCAAATTCCTGAAACCGGTCGTGCCCAAAACTGGATTAATAACAGCCATCTGCCGCCGCACTCCTCCATCATTCTCAGTGTGAAAAAAGCACTCTTAGGCCAACCACTTGATCACAGTGAGATTACCGAACTGTTCGAGACAAGAGGCCATCAGATGCATTACATACTTGACCATGCCAATGCACTGAGACAAAAAACCAACGGTGATATCGTCAGTTATGTCATCACACGAAATATCAATTATACCAATATCTGTAAATACACCTGTCACTTCTGTGCTTTTTCCAAAGGCAAAACCAAGGAGAACTTGAGAGGCAAACCCTATCTGATTTCTTATGATGAAATTGCAGACCGAGCACTGGAAGCCTGGCAAAGAGGTGCGACTGAAGTTTGCCTTCAGGGTGGAATACATCCCCATTTTACTGGGCATACTTACTTGGATATTTGCCGGACAATCAAAGCAAAAATACCTGAAATTCACATTCACGCGTTCTCACCTTTAGAAATCCATCATGGCGCCATGACTTTGGGTTACACAGTTAAAGATTTCTTATTGATGCTTAAAGAAGCAGGGCTGAACACCATGCCTGGTACAGCAGCAGAAATTTTAGACGATCGGGTAAGAGATAAAATCTGTCCAGATAAAATCAACAGTGCAAGGTGGTTGGAAGTCATTGCAACGGCACATGAAATTGGCATCAATACCACTTCAACCATTATGTTTGGTCACCAAGAAAATATTTCTGATTGGGCCACCCATCTCCTAAAGCTGCGTAATTTGCAAAGGAAAACAGAGGGGATTACAGAATTTGTACCGCTGCCCTTTGTCTGCATGGAGTCACCCATGTACAAACGGGGGCATGCCCGCCCAGGGCCCACTTACAGAGAAGTTCTGTTGATGCATGCAATTGCAAGATTAAGTTTAAATCCACTCATAACCAACATCCAAACAAGTTGGGTAAAACTGGGCCAAGCAGGTGCTGAAGGCTGCCTCAATGCCGGCGCCAACGACATGGGGGGAACGCTGATGAACGAGTCAATATCTAGGGCGGCAGGAAGTATCCATGGCCAAGAATTTACACCCGACAAAATGGAATCATTTATAAAAAGTGCCCGAAGGGTTCCAAGACTGAGGGATACTATGTACAACACTGTGAACCCAAAAATATTACACTACCAACCTGGGATAGATATTTCTCAAAAACTTCAAACGCTTTTGGATAGTCCTTACCCCCAATTTTGAAATTTTTTCCGGTTCGATAACAAATCAGGCTAAATTTACTGTCTAAAGACAGTAATTATCATTTGCAAATGATAATCATTATTAATAACCTACCTAATTAATAACAGTAAGGGATTACCACAAACCAGACTCTTAAGGTCTTTCCTTCCTATTTTTTGGACAAAGACAAGGTTACAAGCATGAATGAATTTATTATTGTTTTTCGTGAGAGTCTTGAAGCTTGCCTAATTGTTGGCATCATCTATACCCTCTTGGAAAAAAACAATCTTCACCGGGAAATTAAGCAATTGTGGTTCGGTGTTGTTTCTGCATTAATCGCAAGTGTTATTGTTGGGGTTTTATTAAATAACATTAAGGTATCAATTGGCAACGCTTCGATTGAAGCCATGGTCGAGTCTGTGTTCATGTTCCTCACCGCTGGACTCCTCTGGTACGTTATATTCTGGCTCTCCAAACACGTCAGTGATCGGGCTGGACTTGAAGGCCAAACCCAACGCGCCATGGCAACCTCGGGTTATGGGGTGTTTTTAGTGGTGTTTTTTGCAGTTTTGCGTGAAGGGTTTGAAACTTCAATTTTCTTGATGGGTAGCTTTTCTATCTTGCAAACATTCTCCTACATTGGCTTTTTTACTGGCATGCTTACCGCCATCCTGATCGGTTACTTTGTAGTGATACAAGGAAGGCGAGTTAATCTTCGTTCATTTTTTCAAGTCACTACCCTGTTGTTGGTTATCTTTGCATCAGGAATGGTTGCTTACGGTACCCATGAGGCAGAAGAATTTATCGTCAAGGGCAATCATCTGGACTGGATAGGTTTGGAAGAAAAACAAGAAATCTCCAGAGTTTGGGACATCTTACAACCCAAATCAGAGCTTAGTGAAAACAATAACCCGGCTTCCTACTCGTACAACCTCAGTGGGAATGAAAAATACACCCACCTTTTGCACGACAAGGGGAGAATTGGTGTATTCCTGAAGGGCTTTTTTGGCTACAACAGCAACCCCAACTGGCCTGAATTTATTTTGTGGATACTGTCGTTGATCCTTGGCATCCGTCTCTGGAGAAGGTTTTACTTCCCAAGCCCAACTGCATAGAAGTATTTTTTATCTCCTCACTTGAAGTCTAAAAAAGGACCCATATATCTTTCCATGTAGACGCCAATAATGGGTCTACGAATTAATAGTTAACTTGCTTAAAAAAGGAGTAGATTATGGTTAATACAATATTTGACTCGGTATGGAGAGATATCTCGCCATTTGCTGTTGGTTTTGACAGGACATTTGATGCCTTGTCGCTTTTGGCAAATTCGAAATCTCAGAGTACCAATTATCCGCCTTACAACATCCGTAAGGTCTCTGATGATCAATATACCATTGAGCTGGCCGTTGCTGGTTTTGATGAAAAAGATATTGACGTCGAGGTTGCGGGTGAGAACCTCACCATCAGCGGCAATAGCCCACAGGAAGCCTCTGAAGGATTGGTTCACCAAGGTCTGGCGGCAAGGAGCTTCATCAGAAAGTTTGTCTTGTCTGATGACATGGTCGTCAAGGGTGCGGCTCTGTCCAATGGAATGCTATACATTGGGATGGAGAGTGTTATCCCTGAACACCAAAGACCTAAGAAAATATCACTCACTTCAAAGAAGAAGTTGTTGGGATAAGAAATTAAAAGGGGGCTGAACAGCCCCCTTTTTTTCAATGCTTGATCGGTGTGAATGGCAACTAAAACAAATCTCTGATTGGAGGTGACAAATAGGCCATGGATATCTTAATACCTGCCATCAACCAGGCAACCTGTACCAAAACAATTGACAGTGGTGACATGATCGTCAGCTCAGGCATGGACGCTGCAAGTATGAAAAAAATCACCATCAATATCACCCAAATCTCACGTGAGTTTCTGACAAAGAAAAAAAGACACAGATCCGCAATAAAAGCGGCTATGGCAACAAATAAATAGGCGTAATATATTTGACTGAAGCCAACTCCGGCGAGGCCACCGTAGTATGCACTGACTGATTCTGGAAAGGGGTAAACCAAGTCGAGGCCGACGGCAACGAAGATAAGTAATATCGGTACAATAATTAAAAAACGAAACACAGATTTATAGTTCATTGCTCACTCCTTTTCGGTTATCACAGCAGTCCCATAAGCCATCATTTCAGCAGCTCCGCCCATGAGAACAGAGGTGGTGAATCGAACACTAATAATGGCGTTGGCACCCTTTTCATTTGCATTTTCAATCATTCTATCCAAGGCTTGTTCGCGACTCTCAGCAAGCAGTTTACTGTATTCATGAATCTCACCTCCAACAATATTTCTCAACCCAGCAATGATATCTTTGCCAATATGTCTGGCTCTTATGGAACTCCCCTTAACGATCCCAATTGCTTCTAAGATCTTGTGTCCGGGTAGATCTGGGCTTGTAGTAACAATCACATTACTTCTCCACACCAATGTATTTGTCAGATTTTCGCTCTTTCAACCTTTGTGTCAAAACCCCAACAAATATCACGATAAATCCAAAATACAAGCCAGTTAAGGAAAATTTCATAAGTTTTGATAATTCTTCATCGTGAAGCATTTCATACACTCCGTAACCTGACAGAATCAAGAAAGCCAGCAAAATTAAAATTAGACCGATACTCTTCACCATGTCACTTGCTTAAAGTATTTCTTCGGCAATAACCCTGAGAACTTTTTTTGATACATTGCCTAAAACCAAGGTGCCGATCTTTCCTGTTTTATCCAATTCTTTCCAGGGCTGCAGCCGTTCTTTAATTCTTTCGGCTGGACCAATTAATGCACACTCATCAACCAATGCATTTGGAACAGCCATAGCAGCTTCTTCTTTCTTTCCCTGCAAATATAGATCTTGAATGGTTTCAGCGGCTTCTTCATACCCAAGCCGTTTGGCATAGTCGTTATAAAAATTCTTGGATTTGGCACCCATACCCCCGATGTAGAGTGCCATCATTGGTTTCATCGCCATAATGCAAAAATCAATATTGTCGCCCATTGCAACTGGCACAAAAGGTGCAACATCAAAATTCTCATAACCTTTGTTTTGCCCTGCTTTTGCAAATCCTTCTTCGACATGATCACCGATCAAATTAAACTTCTCAGGATTCATCCAAATAGGGAAAACACCGTCAGAAACTTCACCAGCACACCTCAACCCCGCAGGGGTAATTGATGCCGTATAAATTTTTAAATCACTGGTGCTGTGGAGGATGCTTTTCAATGGTTTTCCAAGACCGCTGGAACCTTCACCGGTGTAAGGAATTTGGTAATGGAAACCCTCATGAGTTAAGGCTTCTTCTCGGGCTACGATTTTCTTGACGATTGAAATGTATTCTTTTGTTCTCGTAAGCGGTCTGCCGTAAGGTTGCCCATACCAGCCCTCCACTACTTGAGGTCCTGAGGGCCCAAGGCCGAGTAAAAACCGACCTCCAGAAAGTGCATTCAGTGATAAAGCGGTCATCGCAGTCATGGTTGGTGTTCTAGCCTGCATCTGCATGATTGCAGTGCCTACTTTGATCTTGGTGGTTAAGGCCAAAACATAAGACGCGACAGAAACAGCATCGGAGCCATAGGACTCTGCGGACCAAACTGAATCAAATCCTAGTTTTTCTGCCTCTAAAATATCTTCCATAGGTATTGTTAACTTGGCTGGCGAATACCCTAATCCCATTCCTAATTTCATATCTGTCTCTCTATCCTTCGTTAAGAACAATCTAAAATATAACTCTATTTTAGGTCATTTGTATTTCATCCTGTCACCGATTCTAATGTTATGATTGCTCCCTTAGGCAGTCATCTCTTTGGAAAACACTTTCGATGCAAGAAATTAAAAACAACCTCTATAATGCCTTTGAAAATGTCCTGAGTAAAGATTTGGACAAGACTCTCTTGGTTCTCCAAAACGGACAGAAACTTACCCGTAGAAATGTGGTAAAGCAATCCGCTAGGATTGCCAATACTCTGAAGTCATTGAATGCAGAACCAGGAGACCGAATTTCCATCCAGACCGAAAAAGTTACCGATTCAATTGCCCTTTATTTAGCCTGCTTAAGAGGTGGATTCGTTTACCATCCACTGAACCCTGATTATACATCTTCAGAGGTTTCCTATTTTTTTGAGGACGCGGATCCAACAATTATTATTTGCGACCCAAAGAATGAAGATACCTATAAAACCTTATTTGGCTTACCAAAAAAAATCCCAATTTTAACCCTTTCTAATCGTGGTAAAGGTAGCCTTATTTCAAGATCAAAGTCCCAGTCGACTGAATACAGAACCCATGCTTGTACAGCAGATTCACTCGTCGCATTGGTTTATTCATCAGGGACAACGGGCAAACCTAAAGGAGTCATGTTGAGCCATAACAATCTTATTAGCAACGCTAAAACACTCATCAAAACCTGGAAATTGTCGGAAGCAGACTGCTTAATTCATGCATTGCCAATTTTCCATGTACACGGTCTGTTCGTGGGTATAAATTGCTGCCTGTTAACCGGTGGCTCGATGATTTTCCTGCCTCGTTTTGACTCAGAAACAGTGATTGAATCCATTCCCCGAGCAACACTTATGATGGGTGTCCCTACTTATTACAACCGACTGTTAAAAAGTGGTAAGTTAAGCCACTCAAAATGCAAGAAAATACGACTGTTCATTTCTGGATCAGCACCTCTCCGGATGGATACTTTCAATGATTTCAAACAAGCCACCAACCATGAGATCGTTGAACGTTATGGTATGACTGAAACTTTGATGAACACCAGTAATCCAGTCGATCATTTAAGGAAAGCTGGCTCCGTGGGTTTGCCGCTGGAAGGTATTGCAACGAGAATTGTCAATCAAACCAATGAAGTAGGAGAGCTAGAAGTTAAAGGACCGAATGTTTGCTTGGGGTATTGGCGTCAAGACGAAGCAACAAAGCAGTCACTGACTTCGGATGGGTTTTTCAGAACCGGTGATCAAGCAAGGAAAGATGGAAATGGCTACATAACGATTGTTGGCAGAAAAACGGACTTAATTATTAGTGGGGGTCTTAATGTCTATCCAGTCGAGGTTGAAACGGTGATCAACAATATTGAAGACGTTCTGGAATGCACAGTGTTTGGGACTTCTGATGATGATTTTGGAGAGACGGTCACTGCTGTGGTAGTCAGGAAGGATGGCTCTCAGTTAAATGCAGAGAAAATCATTGCGTTGACCAAACAAGAATTGGCAAGCTACAAGGTTCCAAAAGCTGTTTTATTTGTGTCTACACTACCTAGAAATACAATGGGTAAAATACAAAAAGATATTATAAAACAACAATTTATAAAATAATTAAATTACTTTTACCACCGATCTTCTATGATTGCTAGGCACAGATCTATACAATAGACCCATAAAAACTATTGATTGTGAAAAAAGAGAAAAATGACCAGATCTAACAAAAAAGATTGGGAAAAAAAAGTAGCTGAAGAACTCGATGGCGAACCGATTGACAGCCTAATCTGGGAGACATTAGAGGGTATAGATGTAAAACCCCTATACACCGCAGATGATCTCGAAGAAATCAGCCACCTAGACTCGTTTCCCGGCCTTCCACCATACCTTAGAGGACCAAGAGCCACGATGTATGCCAAAAGACCATGGACGGTTCGGCAGTATTCTGGATTTTCCACTGCCGAAGAATCCAACCAATTCTACCGTGACAATATTGCCGCAGGCCAGACAGGGTTGTCAGTTGCCTTTGATTTAGCTACCCATCGAGGTTATGACTCCGATCACCCTCGTGTTACCGGCGATGTTGGTAAAGCAGGTGTAGCCATAGACACCGTGGAAGACATGCAAATACTCTTTGATCAAATACCTCTGAAAAAGATGTCAGTTTCAATGACCATGAATGGTGCGGTAATACCCATTATGGCGATGTTTATCGTTGCTGCCGAGGAACAAGGTGTCGCCCAGAAGGAACTTAATGGAACTTTACAAAACGATATCCTCAAGGAATTCATGGTCCGCAATACCTATATTTATCCACCAAAAGCTTCCATGAGGATTGTCGCAGACATTATCGCCTACGCATCAAAACAACTGCCAAAATTCAATTCGGTGTCAATTTCCGGTTACCACATGCTTGAAGCAGGGGCAACTTGCACTCAAGAGTTGGCCTACACACTGGCAGATGGTGTTGAGTATGTAAGGGCGGCGATAAAAAAAGGACTGGACATCGATTCATTTGCTCCAAGACTTTCTTTCTTTTTCGGGATTGGAATGAATTTTTTCATGGAAGTCGCAAAATTAAGAGCCGCTAGACTGTTGTGGGCAGAATTGATTGAAAAAGAATTTGCTCCCAGCAACCCTCAGTCGCTTATGCTCAGAACACATTGTCAAACTTCTGGGGTAAGTTTAACCAGCCAGGATCCTTACAACAATATTATTCGCACCACAATAGAAGCAATGGCAGCAGTACTTGGTGGAACCCAATCATTGCATACTAATTCCTTTGATGAGGCCTTGGCACTTCCAACTCCTTTCTCAGCCCAAATTGCCAGAACAACCCAATTGATCCTAAAAGAAGAATCCGGGCTAACCAATGTTATTGACCCTCTGGCTGGCTCTTATTATCTCGAATCCCTAACTGCCTCACTTGTTAATGAAGCGAGAAAATTGATAGAAGAAGCAGAAGAACTCGGGGGAATGACAAGAGCAGTGCAAGCAGGGGTTCCAAAGTTACGGATTGAAGAATCAGCTGCAATCAGACAAGCAAGAATCGACAAAAAAGAAGAAACAATCGTTGGAGTGAATAAATACATCTCCAAGAATCAAGATCCCGTTGACATCCGCTTAATTGATAACCAGCAAGTCAGAGACCAGCAAATTAAAAAAATTATGTCTGTGAAATCGAAACGAGACGAGAAACAATGTCAAACTGCCCTGGATCAACTGGAATCAGCAGCCAGGAAGGAAACATCTAATTTGCTGGAAATTGCCGTTGAAGCTGCCAAAGCAAGAGCCACTGTGGGTGAGATTTCCCTAGCTTTGGAGCGAGTTTTTGGTCGCCATCAAGCAGTGGCTCAATCGATCAGCGGTGTGTATCGTAGTGAATATGAAGGAGATAAGAATTTCATGAAAATTGAAGAACAAATTTCATCTTTTGCTAAGAATTTTGGAAGACAACCCAGAATACTGGTTGCAAAGTTGGGACAAGACGGTCACGATCGAGGAGCTAAAGTTATAGCCACTGCATTTGCTGACATGGGTTTTGATGTTGATATCGGACCATTGTTTCAAACCCCTGAAGAAGCAGCCAAACAAGCGATTGAGAATGATGTTCATATCATCGGGGTTTCTACCCAAGCAGCTGGTCACAAAACTTTAGTGCCGATGTTAATCGAGGCACTTAGAAATGAAAAAGCTGAAAACATCGTTGTGGTCTGCGGCGGCATTATCCCAGAGAAGGATATTCCCGAGCTTAAATCACAAGGTGTTGGTGCCGTGTTTGGCCCTGGAACCAACGTCACCGAAGCAGCGATGGCAGTTATAAAGCTAATTAATTGAGAATCCGATGAATGAGAACATTAAAGAACTGGAAAAAAAAGCCAAAGCTGCAAAATTAGGCGGTGGCAGAGCTCGGATCGAAAAACAACATGCAAAAGGCAAATTAACAGCTAGAGAACGGCTTGATATCCTGCTGGACGAGGACAGCTTTCAAGAATGGGATATGTTTGTTGAACACCGGGCAGTAGATTTTGGAATGGATGAACAAAAGATACCCGGAGATGGGGTAGTTACCGGATATGGAAAAATTAATGGCAAACTGGTTTATGTTTTTAGTCAAGATTTTACTGTTTTTGGAGGCTCTCTTTCCGAAGCTCACGCAGAAAAAATTTGCAAGGTTATGGATCATGCTGTTCGGAATGGTGCCCCTTTAATAGGCTTAAATGACTCCGGGGGTGCAAGAATCCAAGAAGGCGTCGTTTCTCTGGGTGGGTATGCAGAAGTATTTCAAAGAAACGTTCTTGCTTCAGGTGTCGTTCCACAAATATCCCTAGTTATGGGTCCCTGTGCAGGGGGAGCGGTCTATTCACCTGCCATGACAGATTTTATTTTTATGGTTGAGGACAGTTCGTACATGTTTGTTACTGGACCTGAAGTGGTCAAAACTGTGACTCATGAAGAAGTGACAGCAGAAGAATTGGGTGGCGCTTCAACGCATAGTAGAAAATCAGGAGTAGCTGATTTGACTTTCAAAAACGACACTGAGGCTCTGCTAATGACTAGAGAATTTCTCAGTTATTTGCCTCAAAACAACAAAGTAAAATCTTCAACTGTGGCTACCGATGATCCTGTTGAGAGAGAAGAATCTTCTTTAGATACATTGGTGCCTGAAGACCCTTCAAAACCTTATGATATTAAGGAGGTCATTAATAAAATCGCTGACGATGGGGAATTTTTTGAAATTCAGCCAAATTATGCACAAAACATAGTGATCGGTTTTACCCGATTGAACGGGTCAACAATCGGTGTGGTAGCTAATCAACCTCTTGTATTGGCAGGGTGTCTCGACATAAATGCATCAATTAAAGGTGCACGGTTTATCCGTTTTTGCGATGCATTCAATATTCCTATATGGACTCTCGTTGATGTTCCTGGATTTATGCCTGGGACTTCACAAGAACACGGCGGAATCATCAAGCACGGTGCTAAATTGCTTTTTGCCTACGCAGAGGCAACGGTACCCAAAGTCACCTTAATTACTCGCAAGGCCTACGGTGGTGCTTACGATGTTATGAGTTCAAAACATATTCGAGGGGATGTAAATTTTGCTTGGCCTTCTGCTGAGATTGCGGTTATGGGCCCGAAAGGTGCTGTGGAAATCATATTTAGAAAAGATATCGGCGATGAGCAGAAAATTGAGAAAAGAACCAAAGAATACAGAACTAAGTTTGCCAACCCATTTATAGCGGCAAGCCGTGGTTATATCGACGATATTTTCCTGCCACACAAAACACGTGGGAAATTGTGTCATTCCTTCGAAATGCTGAATAACAAAAAACAGGAAAACCCCTGGCGTAAACACGACAACATTCCCCTGTAAACAACAGTTTAAATGTTTAAAAAAATACTTATTGCCAATCGTGGAGAAATAGCCTGTCGGGTAATCAAAACCTGTCAAAAAATGGGCATTAAAACAGTTGCAGTCTATTCGGATGTCGATCAAAACTCATTGCATGTTGCGATGGCAGATGAGTCGGTGCATATAGGAGGTGCTGCATCTTCTGAGAGCTATCTGGTTATTGACAACATTGTCAATGCTTGCAAGCAAACCAAGGCTGATGCTGTTCATCCTGGCTACGGTTTTTTATCTGAAAACGAGGCGTTTGCCCATGCCTTGGTGGTAGCAGGAATAACATTTATTGGTCCTAAAGCTGAGGCAATTGTGGGTATGGGTGACAAAATCCAATCCAAAAAAATTGCAGAACAAGCAGGCGTCAATGTCATCCCTGGATACACCGAAGTACTTGCAGACTCGAAACAAGCAGTTAAAGTTGCCAATGAAATAGGTTACCCGATAATGTTGAAAGCAAGTGCTGGCGGAGGTGGCAAAGGGATGCGGGTCGTTCGTGACGATAAAGAGTGCATCCATGGCTTTGAAAGAACTCAAAATGAAAGCCTGTCAAGCTTTGGAGACAATCGAATTTTTGCAGAAAAATACATAACTGAGCCTCATCACGTCGAGATTCAAATCCTCGCTGACCAATTTGGCAAAACCCTTTATATTGGTGAAAGGGAGTGCTCTATCCAAAGAAGACACCAAAAAATAATCGAAGAAGCACCATCGCCCTTTATTGACAGCTATACCCGACAAACGATGGGACAACAAGCTGTAACATTAGCAACAGCGGTGCATTACGAATCAGCAGGTACTGTTGAGTTTATTGTTGATGCAGAACAAAAGTTTTATTTTTTGGAGATGAATACAAGGCTTCAAGTGGAGCATCCAGTCACCGAAATGGTATCGGGCTTGGACCTGGTAGAACAGATGATTCTGATTGCTGCAGGAGAACCCTTGCAATTGAACCAAAGCGATATTGAAACCAATGGTTCGGCCATTGAGGCGCGAATCTATGCAGAGGATCCATACCGAGACTTTATGCCATCAACAGGTCGGTTACAGCGATTCCGAATCCCTGACAATCTAGATTCGGTACGAATCGATACCGGGATTGAAGAAGGCAGCGAAGTGTCCATATTTTATGACCCAATGATTGCAAAATTAATTGCTCACGGTGACAACCGAGATCGAGCCATTGAAAACATGCTGGCCGCTTTGGACCAATTTTATATCTCTGGAGTATCTCATAACTTGAATTTTTTGTGTTCCATCTTCCAAAATGACAGATTCAAAATGGGTGACACCACAACTAATTTTATTCAAGAACAATACCCCGATGGATTTCAGAGAGAACAACTGAACGATAGACAGCAATTGGTCGCTGTCTCGATCTTAGCTTGCATTCATCAAAATAACATTGAAAGACTGCAATTCCATCCTGAAAATGTTTCCAGACATTCCCCTTGGTCGGTATCTTTCAATCACACCAGCATTGATCTGACGGTTAGAAAATTTCCAGAGAATTATGAAGTCTATATAGGCTCACAAGTATTTATTGTGGATTTACTGAGATCCCCAAATGATCCAATTATCAAAGCAACGGTTAACGGTCATCCGCATTTTTTCCAATTGGAAAATTTGCACCCTGGCTATCGACTGTCATACCGCGGTCGAGTTTTAGAAGCCTTGGTCACACGCAAAAGGACCGCAGAACTCAACCAACTGATGCCTGAGAAGATTGCACCTGACATGTCTAAATATCTGTTGTCTCCAATGCCAGGACTGTTGATTAAAATTTGTGTTAAAGAAAGCCAAACAGTCAAAGCAGGTGAAGAGTTGGCCATTGTTGAAGCGATGAAAATGGAAAACAGTTTACGAGCAATCAATAACGCAAAAATAAAATCGATATTGGTAGAAGAAGGCGATAATCTAACGGTGGATCAAGCTATTCTTGAATTTGAGGATTAAATTGAAAGAATCTGAAATAACTGACTTGGTTGATGGAGTTGTCTCCGGTGACAGAAAAGCGATTGCCCAAGCAATCACTCTGGTGGAGTCAAAAAAAGCAAGCGATGTGACCCTTTCTGAGAAATTACTGGAAAGCATTCTCACTGCTGATGGGTCCAGTATAAGAATTGGAATCTCCGGCCCTCCAGGTGTTGGCAAATCGACTTTTATTGAGTCGATTGGACAATTGATGGTGCAGGATGGAAATAAATTGGCAGTCTTGGCAGTCGATCCTAGCTCTTCCATAAGCGGTGGATCGATATTAGGCGATAAAACAAGAATGGAATACCTGAGTCGAGATGAGCAAGTGTTTATTCGACCATCACCATCGGGCAAAAACCTTGGTGGTGTTAACCGCTCTACAAGAGAATCAATTGCTATTGTAGAAGCAGCTGGATTTAACGTTATCATAGTAGAAACAGTTGGCGTGGGCCAATCTCAAACAGAGGTTTTTGATATGACCGACGTTTTTATTGTGCTTCTCAGCCCAGGGGGTGGAGACCAATTGCAGGGCATCAAAAGGGGCATTATTGAACTGGCAGATATCCTTGTGGTCAATAAATCCGATGGGGATCTAAAATCTTTCTCAAGAAACACGGTTTTGGACTATAAAAATGCGTTGAAACTTTTAAAACCAAGAACTAAAGATTGGTCGGTCCCAGTAATTGCCTGCTCTTCTCTTGAAAAAATTGGAATTGACGAATGTTGGGAGTCAATACAGAATTTTCAAAAACTTGTTACGACCAACGGACATTTGCAGCACAATCGCAACAATCAACAAAAAAAGTGGCTGCTAAAGGAAACTAGGCAAGGATTACTTGACGCTCTTGAAAAAAATGAGGCTATTCAGGATGAATTGAGGCACATTCAAGCCAACATTGCTACAGAGCGAGGATCGATAAAAACAAAAGCAAAAGGGGTTGTTGAAAGTTTTTTAGGTAAACTGGGTAATAAAAAATGATTAGAAAATTAAATCACGTCGCTATTGCTGTACCAGATTTGGATCAAGCTGTTGGAGTTTATAGGGATGTTTTGGGAGCGGAGATTTCTGCACCGCACGAATTACCAGAACATGGAGTCACTGCTGTTTTTGTGAATCTAAACAACACCAGCATTGAGCTGATGCAGCCCCTTGGCGCTGCATCACCAATCCGCAAGTTTCTAGAAAGCCATACCAAAGGTGGTCTTCATCATGTTTGCTATGAAGTTGAAGACATCTTTGCAGCAAGGGATCAATTGATCGGTGAAGGCATGACTATTGTTGGTGATGGTGAACCCTATGTAGGAGCTCACGATAAATTGGTGATATTCCTTCATCCAAAAGATTTTTTGGGCACATTAATCGAACTCGAACAATCCAGTTAAGTTAGAAAAAAAATTATGGCTCTAAATCCAACCCAAGAGCAAATACAGAATTTACTTCAATCGGGACATGAAGGTCCGATTGCTATGGTCAACTTATTGAGTTTTAAAAATAAGAATGCGTATCTCAAATACGTTGCTGAAGTAGATAAAATTGGTGACGAATTTGGACTGAAACTTCTCTTCTGGGGTGATGTGGTAAGTACGGTTATTGGTGAGGATGTTGAATTTCAGACCATCGCCATCATGGAATACCCTTCATTACAGGCTTTTATGGAATTCGTTTCTTCCAAAAAATACGATGCAATTATAAAGTACAGAATCGAAGGTCTAGAAAGCCAGTTTTTGATTGCAACGAAACAATTGACAGCCAAAGATTGAGCTGAGTTTTTTACGGTTTCTTTCTTAGACGCTTTAACAAGCTTGAAGTGTCCCAGCGACCTCCCCCCATCGCTTGAATCTCCTCGTAAAACCGATCCACTATCTCAGTTATTGGAAGATTTATACCCTTTTTTTGAGCTTCATCAAGGGCATACTTTAGGTCTTTACGCATCCAGTCGACAGCAAACCCATGCTCATAATTATCATCAATCATGGTTTGATGACGGTTATCCATTTGCCAAGATTGTGCAGCACCTTTTGAGATGACCCCGATAATTTGTTTGGCATCGAGACCAAGAGAATTGGCAAAATGGAGTCCTTCAGATAAGCCTTGTATCATACCAGCCAGACAAATTTGATTGACCATTTTGGTCAGCTGTCCATATCCGGGTGGACCCATGTATTCAGAATACCTAGAGTAACAAGCCATCAAGGGTTCAACCCTGTGGTAAATTTTCTCAGAGCCTCCTGCCATGATTGTTAAGGCAGCCTTTTGGGCGCCCAATTCACCCCCTGAAACGGGTGCATCGAGGAAGGAACAGCCAATTTGTTTGGAGTGATTATGCATTGCCACCGCTAAAGTTGCAGATGTTGTTGTGTGGTCAACGACAATACCTTCGGGAGCAAGCCCAGAGAGAACACCTTGTTCTGAACAAAGTACCGATTGAACATCTTCATCATTGCCAACACAAACAAAGACAATATCTGATGCGCGTGCAGCTTCAGCTGCTGTTTTGGCTATTGTCCCTGGGTATGCTTTACTCCATTTCTCAGCCTTTTCAAGACTTCTATTGAACACCACAACAGTGTACCCAGCATTGGCCAAATGGCCTGCCATAGGATAACCCATGACTCCCAATCCTATGAATGCCACTTTTTGTTTCATTTCTGACTACAGGGCAACTATATCAATTAGAATTTAATTCGAGCTTTCAATACCAACCGATTGCTTTCAGGATTCTCCCACGTTTCCCGATAAATCTTACTGATACCTGCTTCATCCTCGAAAAAATTATTACCCCCTCTAGTATAGACGAGGTAAATATTGGACAGTGGAGCAATCTCATATTTGTATCTAATCTGAAAAGAGAGTCTCCCTGTGTTGATGCTTGTTTCCGCGGTACCTAGGCTGCTGAGGTATCCAACACTGTCAGCGGTCCACCCTTTACCATCTTGGTTTCTGAAAGCCACTGCTTCAAGTTTCACTTGAAGTTCCTGCCGGTCGTCTGGATACCACCTCATGTTCAGCTTTATTGTGGTGTTTTTTGATTGGTAAGTAGCGTAGTGATTATCGCTTCTCCAGATAAACCAGTCATTGGTTTTCTTATGGGATAGCCGCAAATAGAATCTCAAATCATCGGTTGGAAAATAACGTATTCCCGTCGACACATTGGTAGAGCGCTCGGTAAACTCAAGATAGTCCTTGTTTTCTATATGCGTACCTAAGTCCACTTGCCATTTTCCGAAAATGCGGCTGTTGTAGCCGACGTCTGCAGTTAGTCCATTGCCTTTTTTTATAAATGGAGCCGACAAGTTGCCTCGTGTGACATCATCGTCTTTTCCCTCTCCGTGAGCAAAGATGTTTAAATTGATGTTGGATGTATCCTTGAATCGCTGCATGAAAAATATTGACAAAGACTCATCAAGATTTTCATTGTCTGCATTGTTTTCGTCCCAATAATCTATGTTAACGCTTCGGCTGAGAACCGGTGAGTCTTCATCAAAATCGGTTCTGGTATAATTCACATTGGCACCTCCAGAGAACACGTTATTGCGATACAAATATCCCATGTCGTCGATGTTGAGTTTGTCGTCATAATAATAGAACTCAGCGCCGCTGCGCCACGTTTTGTTGTGCTCAAAAACGACAGCGTTCCTGGTGCCAAAACCACTCTGTTCTTCGTTTGAATCAGAGTATATAAGCACGCTGTCGAATTTTATGATCTCGTTTGGGGCAAACTGATAATCAATTGCATTGACTGTTGCCTCCCGATCAATCGCATTCCGTTTAACCTGGGTAAACATGTGGCCAATTTTATGCACTCCTGCTCTGTGTAAGGTTCTAAATGCAAAGAAATCCTTGCCCTTGCTAAAATCCTCATCATGCTCAAAGGCACCAAAAAAACCGAAATCGGTTTTTTCACCCATTTGAGTGAATTTGACAGCAGCATCAATATCGTTGTTCGATTCTTGATTCGTCTGACATGCCAACTCTTCCTCATTATTGCCACCAAACTCTGTTCCATATTTAGAACAATCGTAATCAGGACGAGCACCTATTCTTCTGGTGTGGATGATGGAATAGAGCTCAAACCCAGGAAACCAATCGTTAGAAATGTCAAATAATGACTGGCTCTGGGTAAAAAATGGCCTTTTGTCTGAATAAAATGTCTCGCGTGCAGAATAGTTAATCACTATATTGTCGCTTTCCACCTGACCAAAGTCAGGGTTTAGAGTCACACTGAGTTCACCGCCTTTACCATTGGCAAAAAATATTTCAGAGCCCGCTTGATAGGAAACATCGTCATTCAAGAAATCATCTTTGGCAACAAGGTAGGGATAAAAATCAAGACGAGTGGGATTGGATTGAACAACCTCGATGGTATGCAATAGGGAAAGAAATTTTTTCCTCAATGGAGATGCTTTTGGAAATGCGACATACTTTGCCTCATGTTGGATTAGCCTGCTGGTTGCAATACCGATCTTTCGATTCGGCCCTTCCTGCTTGTTCATGGATGCCATGGTCCAGGGAATAAAGAATTCTGAATACCAGTTCTCTTCCGACTCCGATGTTTTAGCAAACCATTCCCCATCCCAATCCCCATCAATATCGCTTTCATTAGTGATGGTGAAATCAATCAACGATTCGCTTAAAGACACACCCAACATATAGGCACTGTTGCCTTTGTTGTCGAAATCAATCACAACCACATTCCGATCGTAATCTTGCCTGAGCATGTCTCGTTTGTGTCTTCTCCGATCCCTGGTCTCCACGGGCTGTTGATTAACAAAGCCTACATAAACTCCCTTTAAATCCGAATAGATCAAAACCTTTGTCTTGTATGT
>DTSX01000092.1:1337-7373 GCA_012965065.1 Gammaproteobacteria bacterium | reverse complement strand
ACTAACATTCCATTAGATTTAAGTCCTTTTTTTGAAAATTCAAGTGTTTCATTTGCAATATCGTAAAAACGATACTGATCGGTAACGTTATTGCCTGTTTTGGTTGGTGAAATATCTGAGATAATCAGGCCAAATTTATTCATTGAGTTGCCTTGTAAGATCTTTGTTTGGGTTTTATTGTTGCGAAAATCTCCAAGAATAAATTCGACATTATCAATTTTTTCCATTGGAACAATGTCTGAAGCAATTACAGTCCCTTTATCATTCAATTTATTCACAGAATATTGTGACCAACCGCCGGGTGAGGCACCTAAATCTAGTACTGAAATAAATGGATGTAATACTCTATATTTGGTGTCTATTTCGATTAATTTAAAAGTGGACCTAGAACGAAATCCAAGTGTTTTAGACTTTTTAAAATAAGACTCTTGGTTTTGACGAGATCTCCAATGATGTTTGCTGTTTTTCTTAGTCAATGCAAAAGATATTAAATATATTCTATTTTCTGAATTTTATAGATTTCTTGACCTGCGTCAGAATCGAATTTGATAACATCATTTAAGTTTTTACCAATAATTGCCCTAGAAATGGGCGCTTTGTAGGAAATCATCCCATTTTCTATACTGGCTTCATCTTCACCAACAATTTGATATTTTGTTAGGGTGCTGGCTGCAATATTTTCCAATTCTATAGTTGAACCAAATACTACTCTATCCTTGATATCCAGTGATGTGACATCTATGATTTCAGCATTTGAGAGTTTTGTCTCTATGTCCTTTATGCGGCCTTCAACAAAGCTTTGTTTTTCTTTTGCTGCATGATATTCAGCGTTTTCCTTGAGATCACCAAACTCCCTTGCTTGTGCAATCGCTTTAATGATCTTGCTTCGTTCTTTCGATTTAAGTAATTTTAGCTCTTCTCTCAAAGCCTCATTGCCTTTTTTTGTCATGACAACTCGTTCCATCAATCAATACCCTCAGTTTAATAATAATCCTGGAGCCTATTCACGCTTACCATACTAAAGTAGTCAAAAGCGTCCATTGTTGCAACACTTGCCTCTAAGCTCGTGTAGTAAGTTACATCTCTGATTACTGCTTCTGCTCTAATTGAAAAAGATTCTTCTATTGATTGTTTTCCCTCTGTGGTATTAATAATCAAATCTATTGCGCCTTCTCTAATTAAATCAACAATGTGCGGCTGACCTTGATGAACTTTGTTGATATAAGAACTGTTTATGTTATGTCGAGTCAGAAAGTCAGAAGTTCCTTCAGTTGCAATAATTTTAAAATCTTTTTTTATTAAAAGGCGAGCGAGATTTAAGAAAACTTCTGTTTTATCAGGATCCCTAACCGAAAGAAAAACGGTTCCCGTTCGAGGAATTATTATGCCAGCAGCACGTTGTGACTTAATGTATGCTTCACCAAAAGAACTGCCTGTTCCCATAACTTCTCCAGTCGATTTCATTTCTGGACCAAGAATTGGGTCGCTGTCAGGAAACTTGTTAAATGGGAAAACTGGTCCTTTAACTGCAAAGAATTCATGCGATGACTCTGATTTAACTCCTTGTTCTTTAAGTGATATACCAATCATCGTTTTTGCTGCAATTTTTGCCAGCTGTTTGCCAGTAGCTTTGGATACAAAGGGGACAGTTCTAGCAGCTCTCGGGTTAACCTCTAGAATAAAAATTTTACCTTTTTGAATCGCAAACTGTGCATTAACTAATCCAATTACATTTAATGATTTTGCCAAAACAATCATTTGTTTTTTTAATTCTTTTTGAATTTTGTTTGATAATGACATGGGGGGTATTGAGCAAGAAGAATCACCTGAGTGGACTCCAGCTTGTTCAATATGCTCCATAATAGCCCCTATGAAAACCTCCTTACCATCAGACACAGCATCAACATCAACCTCTATTGCTTTATCCAAAAAATGGTCAAGAAGTACTGGTGATTTATTTGAAACTTTAACAGCTGCATCCATGTATTTTTTGAGTTCTTCATCGTTGTAGACAATTTCCATTGCTCGACCTCCTAGGACATAAGAAGGTCTTACTACCAATGGGTATTTAACTTTTCTTGCTTTTTCTATTGCTTCTGTTGGATTGTTTGCAACTTCATTGAAGGGTTGAAGATAATCCAGTGATTCAACAAGTTCTTTAAATCGTTCTCGATCTTCAGCAAGATCAATTGAATCAGGAGATGTGCCTATAATGGGAGCGCCTGCTTCTAACAACTGTCGGGCTAACTTTAACGGAGTCTGGCCACCAAATTGAATAATAATGCCGCTGGGTTTTTCCTTATCAATTACTGCCATAACATCTTCAAAAGTTAGCGGCTCAAAATACAGCCTATCTGAAGTATCGTAATCGGTTGATACAGTTTCAGGATTGCAGTTGATCATGATAGATTCATACCCACACTCCGCAATTGCATAAGAAGCGTGAACACAGCAATAATCAAATTCTATGCCCTGCCCTATTCTATTGGGGCCGCTCCCAAGAATGAGAATTTTTTTTCTATCGGTAGGTAAAGACTCACACTCCTCCTCATAGGTTGAATACAAATATGCTGTTGATGTTTCAAATTCTGCTGCACATGTATCAACTCTCTTATAAACCGGTTTGATATTTAATTTTTTCCTCTTCTTGCTTATTGAAATTTCATCGGTTGACATTAACTCTGCTATCCGAAGATCTGAAAAGCCTTTCTTTTTTATACTGAATAAAAAATCCTTTTTAATAGTTTTAATACTTTGGTTCCTGATCAGCTCTTCTGTTTTGATAATGTCTTCTATGTGGCTTAAAAACCAATGATCTATATCAGTCAGTTGATTGATTTCAGGAACGGTCATTCCAAGTCGAAATGCATCACCAATATAAAACAACCGATCTACTGAAGGTGTGGAAACCTTGTTTTTAAATGGTTCAGTCACTGATGTTTCATGGTAAAGACTGGTAAACCCATGATTGTTTGTCTCTAAACCGCGTATTGCTTTTTGCAATGATTCCTGAAATGTTCTGCCAATAGCCATCACTTCACCAACAGACTTCATTTGGGTAGTCAGAATGGAATTGGCGTTTGGAAACTTTTCAAACGTAAATCGTGGCATCTTTGTTACGACATAATCTATAGAGGGTTCAAACGAGGCAGGTGTGCGACCGCCAGTAATATCATTTTTAAGTTCATCAAGTGTGTAACCTACCGCTAATTTTGCGGCAATTTTAGCAATAGGAAAACCTGTCGCTTTAGAAGCCAGTGCTGAGGATCTTGATACCCTTGGATTCATTTCAATGACTATCATCCTTCCATCCTTAGGATTGACAGCAAATTGAACATTTGACCCTCCAGTATCCACACCGATTCGCCTTAGAATGGCGATCGAATTGTCTCGCATTTTTTGGAGTTCCTTGTCAGTGAGAGTTTGAGCAGGCGCAACAGTGATTGAATCACCAGTATGTATACCCATTGGATCTAGATTCTCAATGGAGCAGACAATTATGGAATTGTCATTTCTATCCCGTACAACCTCCATCTCAAATTCCTTCCATCCTAGTAAAGATTCCTCTAACAATATTTCGCTGGTTGGTGATAAATCTAACCCTCTATTTACAATTGTGAATAATTCTTGCTCATTGTGTGCAACACCTCCACCGGATCCACCTAAAGTAAAAGATGGTCTGATAATCACTGGGTAGCCTATTTCTTCTACGATATTTAGCGCTTCTACCAAGTCATGGGCCAGGCCTGATTGTGCAACTTCGATTCCAATTTCCTCCATTGCGACTTTGAACAACTCTCGATCCTCTGCTGTATCGATGGACTCTTTGGTTGCTCCAATCATCTCAACATTGTATTTATCTAAAATACCTTTTCTTGCCAGATCTAAAGCAGTATTTAAACCAGTTTGGCCTCCCATTGTGGGTAGAATTGCGTCCGGTTTCTCTCTTGCAATCACTTTTTCAACAGATTGCCATTGAACCGGCTCAATGTAGATTGAATTGGCGATATCAGGATCAGTCATAATAGTCGCCGGATTGGAGTTTACAAGAATAACTCTATACCCCTCTTGCTCCAGTGCTCTGCAAGCTTGTGTACCTGAATAATCGAATTCACAAGCCTGACCTATAATAATAGGCCCCGCCCCCAGTATTAGTATGCTTTCTATATCTTGTCGTTTTGGCATCTTTCCATATTTGTTGCAAATCGCTCAAATAAATTAGATAAATCATGTGGCCCAGGGCTCGCTTCTGGGTGACCTTGGAAGCTAAAAGCTGGAAAGTCTTTAAGCTCTATACCTTGTAACGATTGGTCAAAAAGCGATCGATGAGTAACATTTACGGAATTTGGTAATGTGTTCTCATCTACGGTGAACCCGTGATTTTGACTTGTAATTAAAACTTGCCCTGTTTTTACATCCTGAACTGGATGGTTGGCACCATGATGACCAAATTTCATCTTAATTGTTTTTGCACCACTAGCAAGAGCAAGCAATTGATGGCCAAGACAGATGCCAAAAATCGGTATTTTCTGTTTCAGGAGTTTTTGAATAGCCTTAATCGCATAAACACAGGGTTCTGGGTCCCCAGGACCATTTGATAAAAAAACACCATCGGGCTTCATAGATAGAACCTCTTCTGCAGTTGTCATTGCAGGAATTACTGTAACCCTGCAACCATGGTCTACTAACAATCTTAAAATATTTCGTTTGATGCCAAAATCATATGCCACCACATGGAAATGTATTGTTGCTCTTTCTTTTTTACCTCCATAGATATCGTGTTGCCCTTTATTCCAGTTGTATGGGGCATCTGTTGTTACTACTTTTGCCAAATCCAGCCCTGACAATCCTGGAAACTCAAGTGCCTTTTTTATAGCAGATTGCTCATTAAGTTCATTATTAATTATGCACCCCCTAAGCGCACCGTTGGACCTTATGTGATTAGTTAGTTTTCGAGTATCAATGTCCGCAATAGCCACAATATTCTGCGTTTTTAAAAAAACATCCAAATCATTTTCCTTTCTCCAACTGCTTGCAATTGGAGAAAGATCTCTAATGATTAAACCAGAAGCAAAAGCTCTGGAGCTTTCAAAATCATATTTATTGGTACCTGTGTTGCCGATGTGGGGGTATGTTAAGGTCACAAGCTGCTTAAAATAAGAGGGATCTGTGAGAATCTCCTGGTACCCGGTCATAGCGGTATTAAAAACTACTTCGCCGGAAGTCGCTCCATTAACACCAATTGATTTGCCAGAAAATATTGTTCCATCTTCAAGTGCCAACAGAGCTGATATCAATTTCTATTCCTTTTACGCATGTACTCGCAAAAAGGGAAAGAGCCTAATTTAGGATCCTTCCCTTAAATTCCGTTCGGAACCCGTAACATCTTATTGTCAAAAATAAGCGATGTCACTATTTAATTGAAATTATCTATAATTTTTTCCTAAAAGGGATGTGCAATAAATAGAAAATTCCCAAAGCAATCCCTACTGTTATAGGGATATGAAATGGAGGTGAAGGCATAAAATCCATCAATGAATCTGCTTCTGGTTTGGTGTTTAAATACCAGTAGTTTGCAGGAGGGCCAAGTAAAGTATTAATGATATAGATCACAGGTAATAAGCTCAGTGTTATCAAAACCACTCTTCTAAAAGAGTGATTAGTTGGAAAAATATTGTGGCAGAACATAGAAAAAAATATTGCCATGATCATGACACCATGTCCTGTGAAAAAAGGAAACCATTCAACGTCAGGGAATGCATACAATAAATCAGGAGTCAGTAAAGCCATTGTCCCCCCTGCTAAACCCCAATAATAAGCAACTTCAAAAAAAACTTTTTTCCGAGTGAATAAATAAATGGCAATCAAGAACGCAGATAAGTTGCATGCGTGCAATGGGATTACTTTGACTAACTCATCTCCAAAAAAATAAGTTCTGTAAAAAGGTTTAGCTAGTTCATGGGCAATTAAAAAAAGGGCTAAAATTTTTGCAGTAGTTTCTTGACGGTCTTTTGATAAATGATTTTTAGCATAAAG
>DTSX01000092.1:0-1237 GCA_012965065.1 Gammaproteobacteria bacterium | reverse complement strand
TTTAAATCCCCAAACGGTCGAAAAATTGTTTGACACTTTTCTTCCAACTACTTTTATGTGGTCTGTGATTTTTGGAACTTGAATTAATCGATTCTTCAAATTGCTTCAGAAGACTCTTTTGCTTTGAATCAAGATTAACGGGAGTTTCAATCTGAAGCTTGCAATACAAATCACCAATTCTTGTATCTCGGTAAGAGGTTATACCTTTTCCTTTTAATCTAAAAACTTTTCCCGATTGAGTCTCAGAAGGTATTGTTAGATTCACGGCACCATCTATGGTTGGTACTTTGACAACTCCACCGAGTACAGCAGTTGAAAAACTGGTGGGAACATTACAAAAAAGATTGCTCCCCTCTCGGGTGAAGATGCTATGTTCTCTAACAGTTATATCAACATAAAGATCCCCAGCTGGTCCTCCATTAATGCCTGCTTCACCCTCATTGGATAAACGAATTCGATCAGCATTATCAACACCAGAGGGTATTTTTATTGATATAGTTCTATTTTTTTGGACCCTTCCTGAACCATTGCAATCAGCGCATGGAAAAGGGATGGTTTGTCCAGTTCCTCGACATACGGGACATGTTTGTTGAAGTGTAAAAAATCCCTGCTGGACTCTAACGTTGCCCCTACCATCACATTTTTGACACGTCGCACGAGACGTTCCTGTTTTTGCACCTGAACCTTTGCACGGAGGACAGGTGGTTAATGATGGGATTTTGATTTTGATGGTATCTCCAAAAACAGCCTGCTCTAAATCAAGTGTAAGATTATAGCGTAAGTCTGAGCCTCTCTGTATGTTAGACCGCTGACCTCTTCTAGAGCCAAAGATATCTCCAAACATATCTCCAAAGATGTCGTTAAATGAGTCTCCTGGATTAAAACCACCACCCATACCAGATTGGGTATTCATGCCTGCATGTCCAAATTGATCATACGTTGACCTCTTTCGGGGGTCTGATAAGACTTCATAGGCTTCTTTGCCTTCCTTAAATTTTTGTTCTGAAGTTTTGTTACCTGGATTACGATCAGGATGGTGTTTCATTGCCAATCTTCGGTATGCTTTTTTTATTTCAGCATCGGTCGAATTCTTTGCTATGCCGAGAGTCTGATAAAAATCTTGTTTACTCATTTGAATGACCTACATACCGAAGAGGATAGATCAAAAGATCTATCCTTTAAGATTATTTTTAATTAATGAGAGTTCTACAACCGTTTAAGACTTATTTTCTTCGGG
>DTSX01000091.1 GCA_012965065.1 Gammaproteobacteria bacterium | reverse complement strand
ACCGGTTCGTACAGGGGTCCTTTTTTGGGATCAATGAATTGTTCGAGTGGTTCTACTACATAGTGCCCATCAATAGCACAAAACCTGGTAATGGAATATCTTACCCACGACACCGGTGGAACTCTGTGTGGTGTAGCTCTCACTTGCCCATTGGTCAAAACCTCCAGCATATCTCCAATCATCACGATAACTTGATACCGATCTGATTCAACCGTATGCCAATCACCAGACCGTTTTTGCAATTGTGATCCAGGTTGAGACTGTGTCAGCAGAGTAAAAACCTCATAATCTGTGTGAGCACTGATACCAAAAAGATTGTCTTCTGGTTTCTCTTTGACGGGAGGGTAGAAAATTAATCGCATTGTTGATGGTGATCTTTCAGTCATTTTTGAGGTAATGTGATCCTTATCAAGTCCTAGAGCCTCCTCAATTGCATTGGCTACTTTCTGTTCAAGTTCGGAGAATTTAAGATAATAGTCGTAAACAGCTTCTTGATACTCTGGCATTTCAAGTGGCCAGAGATTTGGGCCGTAGTTTTCATGCTCAGTATCAACCTCTGCGATTTCATAACACATATCAAAAGCAGAGCACGTTGCTTTTGTACCTGCAGAGTAAGCAGGTTCTTCCCCACAAGGTGACCAACCTCTGCCAAAGTGCGCGTAACGGTAATGTGTTGCCTGCTTTCTAGGGTCATCGTCATCCAAATTATGGAAAATTTCAGATTGCTCGTAGGCTTTGTCGATTATTTCATTTTCTATACCATGGTCTATCAAAAGAAAGAAGCCCTCTCCTAAAAGTGTTTCTTTTAATTTTTTAACTTCTTGCTGTGCAGCTGAGTTTTTGGGATCAATGATAAAATTATTTAAACTTAGTGTTTCCAAGTGCAATCCTATGATTGTTAACAAATCATGATTCTTTCGACCCTATAATAGCTTAAAATATATGGACTGTAATTATTTCAGTGGAGCAGTATCATTTGAGAAAAAGTATTGGTGAAATAGAAAAAACCCTAGAACAAGGGCTGGAGGTTCATTTTCTTCAAATAGAAGATCAAGGCCACTTACACGCAGGACACAAACCTGCAAAAGAAGGAAAACTGCATTTAAAGATGTTGGTTGTTTCCGATGAATTTTTGGGCCTAAATCAAATTGAAAGGCATCAGAAAATATACTTTGTTTTAGCCAAATTCCTTGCTGATAAATTGCATGCTTTAAGCCTTGAAACCTATTCCGTCGATGAGTACAACAGCCTTTAAGAAATTAGTTTTTGATCGCAATGATTCCTGCATGATCCTTAGCATATTTTGCCTCAGAACGGGCCGGGCCTAAAAAATCTGCCTCAATAATCTCAAATCCTGCAAGTTTGCATTCCCGAGCAAGGGTATCGGGGTCGAGACAGTTCATATGGGGTGTCATGCCTTTAGGTAATTTGGAAACAGGCAAGCACTGTAGAGCGTCTTCAATAAAACCTGGAAAGGGGTCACCTTCTGCTTTCCTTCTGTCAAACTCTGGCAAATATTTTTTCCATGGCCCAGAGAAACAGGTATCAGTGATCAGATAAATTTTGCCTCCAGGTTGAAGCCAGTTATACATCTTTTCTAAGGTTAGTTTTAATTCCTCTGGTACCAAAAAATGAAGACATCTTGAACAGTGAATTGCAACGAATGATTGGTTCTTAAAATCAACTCCTGGCAAAGTGCCTTTTTTAGTTGTTAACCTTGGCTTGTCTTTTTCAGGTGTTTCTTTGAGGAGAATATCTAAATGTGCTTGATCCATATCGCATGCCACTACTTCAGATCCTCCTTTAAGAGCAGCCAATGTTGCTATTCCATAAGCGCAACCGACATCCAGTGATATGCCTTCCATTTTTGCAGATTCATCAACGAATCTTGTAGAGATACCGTTCAGGTCTTTCTCCATAAACCCTCTTCCGTTGAGGCAAGGTATCAGTCCTGGAATATAAGATTTGGGTATTGTTTTTTTGCCGGTTATTTTGGCAAATGAATTGATAATTTTTGGTCCAATAAAACTCAATTTTGTCCAGAAGTTAACTTTGTATTCAGTTTTTTCTGTTTCCATTATATTTTTGTGAAAAGCTGCAAATTCAGGATGCACATTTTTTTCATACAATCTTGTCATAAATCTTTGAACAATAGTTCTGACTATGGGTATTGATGGTTGTTTTTTGTAGAGATCCATCATATAGGTTAAGGGTGTTCTGTGGCTTTCGGTATAGGCAACGAATTTCCAGCCAGCCTCTTTTTTTCTAAGAACCGCACTCATTCTTGCGTCGCCACCCCATGCTTTCATCGGTCCACGTATTTTCATGTCGTGCCTGACCCATCCGCCTATAAAAACAAGGTCTTGGGATAATTCTTTAATTTTAATGTCATAAAATCGCATGCGGATTGCTTCAATCATTCGTTTTCCAGGTATCGGTTCCCAGTAAGTCTTCAAAGCATGCCAGCCAATTTTCCAGTTCGCTTGTTCTTCAGCCAAATAAAATGGATAGGGGTCTTTTTCATCCCAGAGTGTCTTCAAGTTGCCATATTCTTGGGAATCCCAAATAGATTCAGCATCACGAAATACTTGTTCAATTTCCTGTTGCAATTTATCCATGAAAGGCTCCTTTTTGTTTTTATTCTGCATGGATTAATTTCTTTTGGCTACACTGTTAAGTATTTAAAAAGAATATAATCTTGAAGAAACTTTGGTAAAAATAACATCGAATGATTCAATTGACGATAAAAAAGGATTGCTTAAAGGCTTGGAAATGACAACAACCAAACCCATCTACACCCAGCTTAATTTTGTGATTATAAGTGTCGAGAACCTAGAAGAGAGTCTTCGTTTTTATACAGATACTATCGGATTAAACCATAGCCCGATTGAGGAATGTCGTGAAAACACAACAAAAGATTTTTGGTCTGTGCCTTCGGATACCAATATTAGACAAGTTTTGTGTTTTCGAGATAACAGTGAAATTGGCCAGATTCTTTTAATAGAGTTTTCAAACAAAGAAAAAACTTATATCAAACCTGATCAGGATTTTGGAATGATTCGAGGGTTGTGGAATATTAATTTTTATGTGGAAAATATTCTTACATCCGTTCAAGTACTTAAATCAAAGGGTTATTGTCCCTGGACGGATCCGATTCTCCATAAAATAGGAGAGAATGTTGGGTCGCCAATCGAAGTGATTTTAGATGGCCCCGATCGAATCGCAATCAATTTAGTTCAGTTACCAAAAAATTCCGAGAACCAGTCCATCCAAGAAATATGTGATTACTTTCAATCCAATGGAACAACAAGACTTGGTTTTACTGAAGTCGTTACAACTTCTCATTGCGTTCAGTCAACCGCTGACGCGGCTTTGTTTTATCAACATGTCTTAGGTATGGATGTGATGTTTCAAGATACTCTGAAGTCACCGGAGTCAAATTTGTTCCTGAGAAGACCTTATGACGGCCAGACTCAAATTACCTTTTTGCAAGGCAGTCATCATTATGGAAAAGTAGTACTCTCTGAACCGTTGAATTACGAGATCCCAAACACAATAGATATCGCCAGGCCGCCTAATATTGGTTATTTTGCCCAAGGTTTTTTTGTTGACTCGCTGGATCGAGCAATCCAAGCCTGCAAAGAGTTGAATGTTGTTTTATGGCAAAATGCTCTACTAACAATTGGAGATTATGGAGACTGCAACTCACTTTTGGTGCAATGCCCAGGAAGTGATGCTTTGATAGCCTTGTTTGAGAAGAAATGAAAGAGGCTATCACTTGGACTTGAGATATAATTGACACAGATATTTTAGGAGAACGAGATTGACTGAATTCGGAGTAGTAATGGAGCCCGTTCCCAGATGTTCTGCACAAATGTCTACTTTAATTGAACAAATGGGCTTTGATATTGTTCTGTGTGTAGACACCCAGAATCTCTCTGCAGATCCCTACGGCCAGTTATCATTGATTGCAAATGCCACCTCAACCTTAAAAATGGGAACCGGTGTTACGCATCCGGTTACTAGAGAGGCGGCCGTAACTGCGTCTGCAATGGCCTCATTGCAAGAAGAATCGGGTGGCAGGGCTATCTGTGGGATTGGTCGCGGCGACTCATCTGCAGCCCATATTGGCAAGAAGCAAGCCACCACAGAAGAACTAAGGAATTACGTCATGAGGGTACAAAGTTATTTTAGAGGGGAAGCTATTGATGTCGGTACGATGCAATCCCCAATAAGATGGATTGATCCTGAAGTGATCACCCCTGTTCCAATCGATATTGCTTGCACGGGTCCTAAGACTATTGCCATGGCGTGCGACGTCGCTGAACGCGTCACTTTTGCGGTCGGGAGTGCAACCGAGAGAGTCTCGTGGGCGATGCAAACCGCTTCAGATCGTATTGGTGAAACCGGTAGAAGTCGAGATGATTTCAAAATTGGGGCGTATGTGAATTTGATATGCGATCCTGATGAAAAAGCAGCAATTTCTATGGCGAGAATGCTAGCGGGACTCGTAGCCCACTTTACTGCCATGAAGGATGCACCCACGGAACATTTGCCTGAACAACTAAAGCCAATTACCAAAAAGCTTCAATCCGAATACGATATGAAAAATCATTCCAGTGAAGCAGGTGAGCATTTGAATCTAATTGATGATGCATTTATTGATTGGTTCTCCATTGCGGGACCCCCTCAAAAATGCATCGATCGACTGGGAGAGCTTATTGATTTAGGACTGGATTACGTCTATTTGCTTGGAGGTTCACCAGTTCCAGAGCCCAGAGACGCAAGACTCAGAGCCATGGTTGATCAGACAGAAATCTTTGCAAAAGAAGTTCTTCCTTCTTTCAAATAAGATTAGAACTCATAATTTAGCGAGAAGTTGAGAAGTCTTCCTCTTGGATCGTGGAGCCTGGTATCAAAACTGAAATCAGGGGCGTTATAGAGGAGAGGAGCTGACTCATCAAATGCATTAATCAAGGATATGCCGAGGGTTAGCTGCTGATCTTTGAATTCAATCAATCTTACAGCTGCAATATCAAAAACCAAAAAAGAACCCACTTTATTTGTATAACCGTTGGCCAAACTTGCCTCTGGAATTACCCTTAAGTTTTTATATCCATCTACATACCTTCCTATAAGACTGTATCTGGTATTTCCATAAGTCCAATCTAGGAATGCATTTAATCTCAGCCTGGGTAGAGAATGAGTGTGAGCAGCATAATTAAATCGTCCTACTCTATTTACCATAACTTCGCCATCAGGAGTTAGAAAGTCAAAGAGGTTGGTTGCTTTTATGCTTAGATCAAAACTTCCTATTTTTTCTGTTTCTTTAAAATAACTCAATGAAAGATCGATGCCTTTGACTTCAGTTCGCTTCTCATTAAAAAATGTTGTGTTAACTGCAATCAAAGTACCAAATTGATTTCTGGTGACATCGGGTCCATTAGGACCAGAGAATAACTTAGTTTGAGCGTCCTCAAGTTCCAATCGGTCTTTGTAATCAATTGTCCAGTAATCCATTGCAAAGTTAAGGTTTTCCGATAAATCCCAGATCAAGCCAAAATTAGCGTTGGTCGAAGTTGCAGGATCAAGATCTGGGTTACCAACTTGGACAATTCTTACAAACAGTGTGTTTGCTTGTTCGATTCCATTTTGAACATCTCTGACTCCGCCTAGCTGAATATCTGAACTGTTAAGTTGAGCCATAGATGGAGTTGAAAAAGAAGTTCCAACTGAACCCCTGAAAGTTAAGTTATTCAAAGGAGAAAATCTCAAGGAAATTTTTGGATCAAAAGAAGAAAAACTCCCAATCTTTTCATACCTGCCAGAAATTTTTAGATCAAAATTATCGGAGAAGGTCCTTTTAATTTCTGTAAAAAAAGCTTTTTTGGTTCTATCTGAGGAAACATTTTTGCCACCGCCTAAAAACAAGAGATCGGCTGCTTTGATCAGTTTTCCTGAGTTGTCAAATTCTGCTCTGCCCAGATCGTTGTAATCTATTTTTAAAGATTCATCGCTCCACTGGAATCCAAAAACAACGTCGGTACCCCGTATCAGAGTTTTAATAATTCCATCTACGTTGGTCAACTTGCCGGTTTTAAAAGATTGTTCCGAGCCTTTTAAGTATTCAATTAGTTGAGGATCATTTTCCAAGGGGTTAAACAAGTTCCAACTCAAATCTCCATTTGGTCCGCCATTACCAAGCACAGCAGCTTCAAATCTAGAGTCAATGGTGTCAGGTCTGTTGTGAAAATTCTCATGCTCACTTTGAGTAATGGATATTTCCGCATGGGTAAATTCATTGAGATCAAAAAACAAGGCATTGCTTACATGGTATTGCTTAATGTCTTTGGGAGAGTAAGGGGAGGGGAAAGCAGAGCCCAATGGTCGTCCAAACCAGGTGACCGGAACGTTAAATGGACTGCCTCCGTGACCCGGGTTTATATATCTAGACATGAATGAGAGTGCAGGGTAAGAAGGTGATTGAGGATTATCATTCACTTCAACATGGGAGCTTATAGCGGTTAAGTTATATGTAAAACGATCCCCAATTTTATTCAGATTAAGGTAGATTTTTTTATGATTTTCGTCATTGACAATGTTGAATCTGGTTCCATACAAAAATTTGCAAAAAGGACCAGCTAATACCCCACCATTGGTTTCACAATCAGGATCTGCCACCCATTGACCAGCACTGTAATCGCCGGCATATTTACCCGATGTAACCGTATCTTGTTCACTGACCCTGAAAGTATTGCCCAGAGTGCTCAGACCCATTTCAGCGATTCTTGGGATTTCCGATGATGACAAAGAGCTTCTGTTTAAAACATTTGCAGCAACGACTAGGTGTGCGTTCTCAAATTTTTTCCCATATATCAAACCCACTGTTTTATCAGTTTGGTCATAATGAGTTGTTTTTTGATTGCCTAAACTTAATTTTATGCCTTCAAATTCCTTGTGAGTCACAAAATTGACAACACCAGCTACGGCATCTGATCCGTAGAGAGAAGTGGCACCTTCTTTAAGAATTTCTATACGTTCAAGTGCGATTTCAGGAATGATATTCACATCAATGTAGCCTTCACCTTCATGCGATGGTGTGCCTGCAATGGTTTGCCGTTTAGTGTTTAACAAAACAAGCGTTGAAGCATGATCCAATCCACGCAAAGTCACCGCTGACATTCCTTGGTCAACACCACCCAATGTGTTTGTCTGAAAGTGTGATCCTGCTGAGATGTTTAAATATTTACTAATTTCTCCAATATTGGTGATATTAAGATTTCTGTATTTAGCCGCATCGATTACCTCAACAGGGTTGGAATCAGATTCCTTATCTATGTAGGAACCAATAACAGTAATCTCTTCGGGATTTTCATTGGCAAGGCAGCTCAATGATATAAAAAGAGAAAGGA
>DTSX01000090.1 GCA_012965065.1 Gammaproteobacteria bacterium | reverse complement strand
CCCTGGACAAGTGAAGCAATCACAGCATGTCCAAGCGCAATACCGCCCAGCTGTGATGCAGGAATTAAGACACTATAGCGCCCGGATTCATCCAAGTTGGCAATCATCCCCATCAAGAAAGGTCCAGTGAAATTCCAGGCGGTTTGAAATAGGATGGCCCTAACTGTAAATCCAATCCAGGTTATATCACCCTGAAACGAAAGAATGATCAGAAGTTGTATCGTCAGAGCGATACAAACTGGTATCTTTCTGTTGATTTTGTTCGCCAGTGCAGATGCAGTCAATGGACCAATAATGCTCAGACCGGTACTCAAGAACAATGCCGTTCCTATGTCTGAAGGATCGAGTTGAATCGAGATGCCATAGGGGACAAGGTTGTTAAAGAAAGGCCCAACACCCATTTGCCAAATGATCATGACCAAGAGCCCGAGCAGGGGCAATATTAAGATTCCAGTTCTTTTGCTCTGGTTCGAATCGGGGGTTTGGGCATGTCCAGAAGTTGCTAACCTTGGAATAAATGCCATTGCTACAACAGCAAGAATTGCAGCAGGAGCGCACATCCCTGCTATACCGTAGATTGCAATTGTTTTAGGAACAATGAGGGCAGTCAAAGCACCCATGGCCACTTGAGATGCGATAGTAAAGCCAAAATTCCTGTCGGGTTGTGAGGTGTTGCCAATTGCTGCCACTCCGAGAGCAAAAGCCGTCCCGTGTCCAACTAACCCGGTGATAAACCGAGTGGCAACTAAAACTTGGAAATTTTCGACATAGAAGGACAAAAGATTGCCTGCAAGCACTGCAAATAATGCAAACAGGGCAACGTGCCGCCAGTTAAACCTTCCAATCCATGCAGCGCCCAATAGAGAGGAAAGCGCCATTCCAGCGATCTCTGCTGATGAGATTAAATTAGCCTGAGCTTGAGTAAATCCCAGTTCAGAAATTAGACCGCCAACAAAGAATGGCATGCCAAACACCATAAATATCCCAGCACAACTGAGGAGAATAGCTGCAGTGACTTGAGGCGTTTCCTTGTTGTTCATGAAGGGTTAGTTTTTGTCGTTAAATTCACAGTAAGATCGGATAGTACAGTTATAACACAAAGGTTCTCTGGCAACGCAAGTATATCTGCCATGCAGGATCAACAAGTGATGGGCATTCTGAATGAATGGGTTCGGGACAATATCTAGCAACCCCTGTTCAACCGCAAGCGGAGTTTTGCCTCTTGCCAAGCCAGTCCGATTGGCAACTCGGAACACATGAGTATCCACAGCTATAGTTGGTTCTCCGAATGCTGTATTCAAGATAACATTTGCGGTTTTTCTGCCAACCCCTGGCAATGCTTCCAGCTGTGACCTGACTTTGGGAACAAGTCCTTGGTGTTTTTCGATCAGGATCTGACATGTATTTATGATGTTTTTGGTCTTGGTATTAAATAATCCAATGCTTTTAATCTCACGTTTGATTTTTTTTTCGCCCAGCGCAAGCATGGTTTCTGCAGTATCAGCCAAATCAAACAATTTCCTTGTAGCCTTATTCACGCTGATATCAGTTGCTTGTGCAGAAAGCATCACTGCTATCAGCAGCTCAAAGTTTGATTTGTAGGTCAGTTCAGTGGTTGGTTTGGGATTGGCTTCGGCAAGGGAGGTGAAGATCCGTTTTGCCGTGATCGGTTTCATTTTTTACGCTCTGTCTTTATTATCTGACTCGCATCCCCGGTGTAGCACCGCTGTCCGGTGCGACTAAAAATACCCCGTTTTGATCATCCCCTGCAGCAAGCAACATCCCTTGTGAGACTCCAAAGCGCATTTTGCGTGGTTCTAGGTTTGCTACCACAACAATATTTCTGCCAATCAGGCTGTCCGGTTCATAGATGCCCTTAATGCCGGCAAAAATTATTCGTTGTTCTTTTCCAAGATCTACTGTAATTTTTATCAGCTTGTCTGCTTGTTCTACATTTTCAGCATCAATGACCTTGGCAACTCGTAAATCAACTTTCATGAACTCATCAAAATCAATCATATTTTTCTCCATTTATTGTTATAGGGAGGCATCGATTATGGCATCAATATCCTCGGTCTTGAGCCGAACTAACAGGGGGTTGTAGTCTCTGATTTGATGGTCAATAAGAGTTTCTCCGACATCAGACCACTGCCGTTTTTCAGCATTGAGAAAAATCTCGGCATTTTTTACGATGCTTGGTACCACCGGTTTCAGGTATATCATTAGGACATAAAATAGATTGAGACCCATGGTGCAAATGGATTGTACCTGATGTTTTTGCGATTCGTCTTTGGCAAGTACCCAAGGCTTCTGTTGATCTAGGTACTGGTTGGCACGGTCAGCCAAGGCCATAATGGCACGCATTGCTTGTCCAGTTTCTCGATTTTGGTACATTGCTGCAATGGCATCAGCTTCTCCTTGAAAATTGGCCAGCAATTCAGGGTCATTGATTGTACTGCTCAGTTGGTTGTTGAAATCGTCATTGATGAATTTGGCACAGCGGCTGGCAATATTGACCCATTTGCCCACTAAGTCTGAATTGACCCTGTTAATGAAATCATTGCTGTCCAGATCGATATCGTCTATGCCACTGCTGAGCTTGTAGGCATAGTAATAACGAAGATATTCAGGATTCAGTTGCTTCAGGTAGGTCCTTGCCTTGATCAATGTCCCTCTAGACTTGGACATTTTTTTACCGTTTACTGTGAGAAACCCGTTGACATAGATTCCGTCGGGTTTTTTGAGTCCAGAACCCTCAAGGACCGCTGGCCAGAAGAGGGTATGGAAGTAGATTATGTCCTTGCCAATGAAATGAATCAAACGGGTGGTAGTGTCCTTGCTAAAATAATCGTCATACTGATAGGGGTTGTTGTCTTGATCGCATAGGTGTTTCAACGAGGCAAGGTAACCTACCGGGGCATCAAGCCAGACGTAGAAATACTTGCTCTCTTCGCCAGGAATTTTGAACCCGAAATAGGGTTCGTCTCTTGATATGTCCCAATTTCTTAGTCCCGTTACAAACCATTCACCGAGCTTTGCTTTAACAGAATCGTGGATATCAATGGTTTCAATCCAACCTTTTAGCATCGACTCGAAATTCTTGAGTTTTAGGAAATAATGTTCGGATGTTTTTAGAGAAGGTTTTTCACCTGAGAGCACTGAGATTGGATTGATCAAATCCGTAGTCTTGTAGGTACTTCCACAGTGTTCACAACTGTCACCGTATTGATCAACTTGCCCACAATTGGGACATTCCCCACGAACATATCGGTCAGGAAGAAACATCTTTTGTTGTTCGTCGTATGCTTGTTCGATAATTTTTTTCTCAATATGACCAGCGCCTGAAAGGCTTGCAAATATCGTTTCCACCAGCTCTTTATTTTCCTTCGAGTCCGTGGTGTGGTAGTTGTCAAATTGAATCAAAAAGTCCGAAAAATCCTCCTGATGTTGCAAGGTATATTTAGTGGCAAGGTCCCTTGGTTCGACACCAATTTCTTCAGCGCTTAACATAATTGGTGTGCCATGTGCATCGCTCGCACACAAGTAAAGACATTGTAGGCCTTGCAGTTTCTGAAAGCGTACCCAGATATCTGCTTGGATGTACCCAACCAAGTGACCTATGTGTATTGGTCCATTAGCATAGGGCAGGGCATTGAACACCAGTATCTTGTTTGGTTTTTGATCTTCTGATTTCATTTTCCAAGTTTTATGTCTTGATTTTACCCGAGTTGATGCCTAGAAGTAACAACGGCAGCAAGGTAAGGTTCGCTATAAGGGCAACCAACATGGCAAAGGCCGTAAAAACACCAAAATAAATTGTCGGTATAAAATTCGACAAGCCCAAAATTGAGAACCCAACGACAATAATAACGGAGGTGTAATAGATTGCTTTTCCAGTACTGGCGTGAGACTTTTCTATCGCTATCCTTGCTGATGCTTGTTGTTTGATTTCAGAACGGAAGCGGTGGATGTAGTGGATTGAATGGTCAACACCAATACCAATGCAAATTGCCGCAATGGTGATGGTCATAACATCAAGCGGTATGCCCAGCCACCCCATCAGGCCAAGGACCGAACCAGAGGCTAGCATGCTTGGTAAGATGGCGACAAAGGCGATTTTAAGCGACCGGAACAAAACTAAAAACATAGCCATAATCGCTAAAAAAACAACTCCTATGGTGAGGATTTGAGAGCGAAACAGGCTTTGCAGAACATTGTTGTACAAAACAAGCAAACCAGTCAGTTTTACTTGAGATGCTTCCAAACCTAAAGTTTCCACTAAATCGGTTTTGATTTTATTGATCAAGGCATTGCGTTGTAATTCAGGATAGGATTCGAACACTCTGAAGGAGATTCGAATTTGATTTCCATCTGCAGACAGATAGGGATCAAACAGTGTCTCTTTGATATCCTGGGGTATTTTTTTATACAAAAGTGAGAGAAAGAAGGTGTCAAGTTCCTCATCGTCATTGAGTATTTTCATCACATCTACTGTGGTTGCGATTGACAACACCTTGCCAGCCTCATCGAGGGATTCAAGATAGTCATGGATTGCAGCCACGGTCTTTAATCGGAAAGAGTTGTACCAATAGCTGTCAGCACCGATATCGTATTCTTCTGTTTCATCATCAAAGAAATCCATGTCGAGGAATTCATCCTCTTCAAAATTTTCTGTCGGTTTTTCGTACGCGTTAAAAAAAGAAGGATCGGCTTCAATGATGATATCCAGTGGCGTTGTTCCCCCAAGTTCAGTGTCAATGACTGTTAAGCCTTGGAAGATTTCTGTGTCTTTCTTGAAGGCTTTAATAAACTGATTTTCAGCTGTTAATTGGGTAATTCCAGCGGCGCTGATTGCCGCAATCAAGGCAAAAACAAACACCATTTCCTTTTGTCTTGACAATACAAGTTGTGACAATGTTTTGGTAATTCGTGAGGTTAGGTCCATTTCTTGTTTGGTGTGCAATCGCTTGAGGAGCACCAAAAGTGATGGGAAGAGGAGGAAAACCATCACAAAGATGGTTCCCATACTGATCAACATCATCCAGCCGAAATCGATCACCGGCCGAATGCCTGCAATGAGCAGGGAGGCAAACCCAACCATTGTGGTTATCGTTGTATACAAACAAGGAACCCACTTGTTAATGAGGGTTTGGTGAACCAACCATCGTTGGGATTGCTCTGGGTGTAGGGAATTCAATTCACGGTAATGCACCGTCAAGTGAACTGTGATGGACAAACTGAATATCAAAAGCAGTGCAACAAAATTGGCAGAAACAACCGTCACTGGCCATCCAACCAGCCCTAAAAAACCCGTCATAACAATCAGCCCCACCAAGCAGCATAGCATTGAGATCATCATCCAGCGGGGGCGTTTAAAAATAAAAAGCAGTGCCAGGATTAAAAACAGTAAAATACTGGTGCCAAAGACTTTAATATCGCTTTGAATATAATCGATCATGTCCACGGCAATCATGGGCACACCGCCTAAAAATATATCCACCCCAACTCGGTAACGATCCAACACTGATCTGATTGAAGCAATTGTTTCTACATTCTGTCTTCGATAAACATCGCGTTGTTCCCTTATCTGTTCCGATAAAATTTTCAACTGGATTAACTCATCTGTATCCAATGCTTCTGCCAGTCTTTTTTCACGGAGGACATCGCGAGCCTCTATCAACGATTTCAAACCTTCATCCAGGACCATGTTGAGTTGCATTGCAGTGGTTTTTCCATCAGAACTGATCAAAAGATTACGGTACAATTTGCTGGTTAAGAGTTCTTGTTTGGCTAAGTTTTGATCTGTTCCTGGACTTAATAGATTTGGAACATCTTCTTCCAAGTCTGAAAGGCTCTTGGGTGGAGATTTAAGCAACGGTACATCCAGGATACTGACCACCGAATCAATGGTATCTAGGTTGCTCAATTCATCTCTGAGTTTCTTTAGGTGACTGAGAGTTTCTGCAGCGAAGAGGTCTTTCTCTGGTTGATAGGTCACAACTAGAAATTCATCATCACCGTAACGTGCCTTGATGTCCTTGTAGAATCTTAAATCTTGGTCGCCTTCAAGCAGCAGGGAATCGGAAGATGCGTCCAATTGGAAATCATCTACCCAAGTTGCAAAGAATCCAACGACCAATGCCAAAACCACCAATATTGATCGTGGGTATTCAACTATTGTTTTTAGGCAAGCTTGTATGATTTTTTCCATCTTTTCTTTGTTTCTAGTCAACTATAAGTCAAATCATTCGGTAAACTCTAGTTTGACTCCAAATTTTAGTGCATCATACGTATTTGGTCAGAAAATCATAATTTTTTTTCTTCCATGAACATGGGAAAAAACAATGGCAATTAAATCGGATCGATGGATAAAAACAATGGCAAGGGATCATGGCATGATCGAGCCATTCGTTGAGAATCAGGTTAGGTATGATGATGGGGAGAGTTTAATTTCTTACGGAACCTCCAGTTACGGTTACGATGTGCGTTGCGCAAATGAGTTCAAAGTATTCACAAACATTAATTCAGCAGTTGTGGATCCGAAATCTTTTGATGAGACTAGTTTTATTGATTTGGAATCGGAAGTTTGTGTTATTCCTCCTAATTCCTTTGTCTTGGCTAGGACTGTCGAGTATTTTCGTATACCAAGAAATGTATTGACCATTTGCCTAGGCAAATCCACGTATGCCAGATGTGGCATTATTGTCAATGTCACCCCTTTGGAGCCTGAATGGGAAGGACATGTTACTTTGGAATTCTCAAATACCACTCCATTGCCAGCAAAAGTCTACGCCAACGAAGGTGTTGCCCAGATGATTTTCCTTGAATCCGACCAAGTTTGTGATGAATCCTACAAGGATAGAAAAGGCAAATACCAAGGCCAAACAGGCGTGACTTTGGCGAAAACTTAAGTCTCTTCTAGGATCTTGGGCTTAGTAATTTTCTTGCCCATAAATACTGCTTTTCCTTCAACCATTTTCAAGATTCCTTCAGCAAACCATCTGATTACCAGGGGGTAGATTTGATACTCGCCCAGTTGGACTCTTTGTGTCAATGTCTTTGGATCGTCGGTGGGTCTAATTCTGGTTCGATACTGTAGCACTAGGGGTCCAGAGTCCAGTTCTGAGGTGACAAAATGCACAGTGCTTCCGTGAAATTCATCTCCAGAATCTAAAACCCTTTGGTGGGTATTAAGGCCTCTGAATTTTGGCAATAGCGATGGGTGTATATTTAAGATTTTTCCTCGAAATTGGTGGCAAAAATCTTCCGACAAAATTCTCATGTAACCAGCCAAAACAACCAGATCTGGACCAAGTTTTTTGATATTTTCTTCCATGGCTTGATGAAAGTCAGTTTTGTCTCTGAAACCATGGTAATCAATGATTTTTGTCGGAATGCCTGATTTTTTTGCTCGTTCTATACCATAGGCTTGTGGATTGTCAGAAAGGACAGATATTATCCGTATTGGTAATAGATTTTTATTAATCTCATCTATAATCGCTTGCAAATTGGTTCCATATCCTGAGATCAGAATAATTGCCGATACTGCTGAACCGATTTCTGATTTCTTCATCTGAGAACAATTTGACCCGAACCCTTGTCAACATGGCCGATGTGATATGAGTCACAGTCTAGCTGTGAGAGTGTATCCAAGACCTCATTTAGATCGTTTTGTTCAATAATCAAGACCATACCAATGCCGCAGTTAAATGTCCTTAGCATTTCATCTGCACTAATATTTCCTTGGCTTTGGATCCAGCGGAAGATTTCTGGCTGTTCCCAAGTATTGGTCTTGATAATCACGTCACAATTGTTTGGCAGGATTCTTGCGATGTTGTCTTTGAATCCACCACCGGTAATGTGTGCCATGCCATTGATTGTGAATCTCTCAAGAAGATTGAGAATGGCTCGAACATAAATTTTTGTTGGTTCAATCAGGGCATCACCAAGGGTAGTATTGCCAAATTTACCTTGGAGATCCGACTGTTGCATCGCAATGATTTTTCGGATCAAAGAATACCCATTGGAGTGAGGTCCTGAGGAAGAAATACCAATCACTAAATTGTCCTTTTGGATGTTGCTGCCATCAATAATGTCATTGAAGTCAACCACACCAACACAAAAACCTGCAAGATCAAAATCACCAGATTTATAGACGCCAGGCATTTCGGCAGTTTCTCCACCAATCAAAGCCATACTAGATTCCTTACAGCCATTTGCAATACCCAACAAAATCTGTGAAGCAGTTGCCACATCCAATTTCGAAGTTGCGTAATAGTCTAGGAAAAATAACGGTTTCGCTCCTTGGACAATAACGTCATTGACACACATTGCAACCAAGTCAATGCCGATCAGGTGATTCATACCTAACTCTTGAGCTAATTTAACTTTGGTTCCAACACCATCCGTACTTGATACCAAAATTGGGCGATTATAATCTCTAGTTTGCAACTCATACAACCCTCCAAAACCGCCAATATTAGATAACACGGAATCGTTATGGGTGTCTTTGATAATTGATTTTATTGCTGACACCACCTGGTTACCGGTATCAATATTTACTCCGGAATCTGCGTAAGTCAGTGATCCATCCTTACCCATTTATTAACAAAATCTTTTGAAATGAAATTTTAATTTTAGAGCTATAATAAACAGAGGCTGTATATTAACATCAACAACATAATTATTCTTTTACTTGTTTTAAATCTTAGTATGGAGTTTTAGTTGAGCCCTTCAAATATTCCAAATCTTATTTGTTTTGCTCGCATAGCACTTGTAATTCCCATAATTAGATTGTTGTGGCAGGAGCAATTCCTACTGTCTCTTTTGCTAATACTAATTGCCGGCCTTTCAGATATTTTAGATGGGTACTTGGCTAAAAAAAACAACTGGCGAAGTTACCTAGGTGCAGTGCTGGATCCAGCAGCAGACAAAATACTTTTGGTATCACTTTTCATCACTCTACAGAGTATGGACTTGATCCCTTTATGGCTCACCTTGACTGTTATTCTCAGAGATTTGATGATTGTTTTTGGCTTGAGCCTGTACCGATATTTTGTGGGTGTTCCTCAACCTAAACCAACCAGAATTAGTAAATTTAATACGCTACTGCAGCTAGCGTTCATTATCCTGGTTATTCTTGCACAGGGTATACAATTCCCATTTGCAATCCTTTCAATGGTGTGTGGTTCTTTAGTTTTTGTAACCAGTATTTTGAGCGGCTTGGATTATTGGATTATTTGGAGCATTAAAGCAAAAAAGAAAATCTATCAGTCAGGTCGCTAAGTGGAGCAGTTACTACTTCCAGTATCAGTCTCTGAACACATGGTCTTTGATAGTTTTTATCCGGGGCCAAATCTAGAAATATATCAATCACTGCGAATGAATGTTCAAAAATTATTATGGATTGCAGGAACAAAAGGTTTTGGAAAAACACATTTGTTACAAGCTGCATTCCATCGTTGTATTCGTCTTTCAAGAAAAAGTTTGTACATCCCAATGTGTGAGTTTGATCAGTTTAGTCCTGAGATATTGGACGATCTAGATCAACTGGACTTGATTTGCATTGATGACATTGAATTTATTTTAGGCAATCAAGCTTGGGAAAGAAAACTACTGGATTTATATGAAAGACTACAGACAACCGACTGTCATCTGGTTATCGCATCGCATGAGCCACCGAAAGGCATAAATTTTTTTCTGCCCGATCTCGCATCTAGATTCTCTATGAGTGTGGTCCATCAACTGGAAATGCTTTCTGAAACAGAAATGATTTCAGCCATCCAGCTGCATGCCAATATCAGAGGATTTAATTTACCTAACGATTCTGCCAATTATTTACTCAAGCGAGTTGAACGCAATGTCGGTTCATTAATGGAAATCATCAAAATTCTTGATTATGAATCGTTATCCAAACAAAGGAAATTAACCGTCCCATTTATAAAAAATATTTTGCACCTTGGTAACAAGGACCAATAATTATTCATTCCTTGACCTAGATCAGCGGACTTGTTACGTTTAGAATTAGTCAAATCTTTAATATTGTAAGGTCAAAAATGTCAGGTCGCTTAAGAGTTTTCGGTATTGCTTTTGCGCTAGCTGTTTTGATTTCTTGTGCAACAATGCCTCCTTTACAAGAAATGAGCAATGCTAGGCAGACCATAGCAGCTGCCAAGGAATTCAGTGATGAGGCCAAAAACAATAAAAGAATTTTAGAGGCAGAGCGACTTCTAGCTCGTGCAGAAAGACGAATTGAAGTCAATTTATATGAGGCTGCAAGACTTGATGCAGTTAGAGCCCAAAATGAGGCAATTGATTACCTCGAAGAAGCTTTGATTGACGATCTTGACGAGACTGGTTCTCCTGAGCCCGATTAGATTAAAGTCTAAACGTCTAATTTTTCCAAATAATCAACCAGCTGTTCGAAGGGGACATCAATTTTGTTTTTTCCATCTCTGAAATTCAGTTCAATGGTTTGATTATCAAGACCTCTTTCACTCACGATCAATCGTTTGGGTATACCCAACAGATCGGCGTCAGCGAATTTAACACCAGCCCGCTCATTGCGATCATCAAGTAAAACTTCATAACCAGATTCCTTTAGCTGGTGATAAATTTTACGAGATTTTGTCAAGGTTGTATCTTCAGTATTTTTATTTAGTGCAACAATTATGATCTGAAAAGGAGCAAGGGGTTCCGGCCAAATAATACCGGATTCATCATGATTTTGTTCTATAGAGGAAGCCATGATCCTTGAAATACCTATTCCATAACAACCCATTAAGGGGTAAATTGAGTCTCCTTTATCATTCAGGACAGTGCAATTCATACTTTTGCTGTATTTGTCTCCCAATTGAAAAATATGGCCAACTTCAATGCCTCTGGTAAAGGAGAGTTTGCCACCATTTGGTGCAGTATTTCCTTCAATCATTTCTACGTTAGCTGCATAATCTTCTTCATCACAATATCCAATCTCATCTTCGCCTGAGTCGGCAAGAACGTGATATTCATGTGATACAGAACCACCTATTTCACCGCTGTCTGCCCGCACTTTTCTAAAATCTAATCCAAGTCTAGTGAAAATGGTGTTGTAGGTTGCTCCCATATTCTCATATTCCAGATCAAGTGATGGTTGATCCAGATGAAATGAATACGCATCTTTCATCAGGAATTCCCTGGCCCTCATCACGCCAAATCTTGGTCTTATTTCATCTCTAAATTTTGTTTGTATCTGGTAAAAATTTACGGGCATTTGACGATATGTTTTTAATTCATTCCTGACAATATCTGTAATCACTTCTTCATGAGTTGGTCCAAAGCAAAACGAACGCCCCTGTCTGTCTTCCATTTTTAATAAAAGATCGCCGTATGCCTCCCACCGTCCAGTCTCCTGCCATAAATCAGCGGGTTGTATCGCCGGCATTGAAACTTCATAGGCCCCTGAACGATCCATTTCTTCTCTAACGATATGTTCAATTTTTCGAAGGACTTTCAGTCCTATAGGCATCCAAGAGAATAGCCCAGAGGCTAATTTTTTGATCAAACCAGCTCGTAACATTAATTGGTGTGAAGTTAATTCAGCATCTACGGGCGTTTCTTTATAAGTTATTAAAGGGTATTTTGATAATTGCATGGATAATCGCCTAATGGTTCACTTTGATGCCTTATTTTTATTCTATTTTAACCTTTGATAACGAATAAATAGATAGTTTTTTTCTGTTCAATCAAAAGAACAGTTGCAAAATGAGCATCCCAACTGATTTCCAAGATAAGCCTTGATTCACTATAATGGTTCTTTTTCCAATCATGATAAACATAGAATCACTTTGAGCAATGAAGAATAAAAGAAATCAGGAACTTAAAAAACTAAAGCAAGGAATTTATTTCCTACCGAACCTGTTTACTACCGCTAATTTATTTGCAGGGTGTTTCTCAATAATTAATGCTATCGATGGCAATTACAGTATCGCTGCAATTTCAATTTTTGTTGCTGTTTTTCTGGATGGCATGGATGGAAAGATTGCTAGGGTCACAAATGCGGTTTCAGATTTCGGTAAAGATTATGACAGCTTGTCAGATTTAGTTTCTTTTGGTGTTGCCCCCGCATTACTGTTTTATTTATGGGGGAACAATCACCTATTAAATTCTATTTTACTTTGGGAGAAAACTGCTTGGTTGGTATCGTTTTTCTATATTGCTGCCACCGCCTTGAGGTTAGCACGATTCAACAATCAACTTCATTTGAAGTACAACCCTTATTTTAGTGGCTTACCTTCTCCTGCGGCGGCAACTTTGGTTTCTGTGGTTGTTTGGCAATGTGAGCTGTTGTTATTGACTCCAATCGTGAGCTTTGCAGTCCTAATTTTTTCCATCATCGTTTCAGCTGCCATGATGGTCTCCAAGGTGCCTTATTATAGTTTTAAAGATGCTCAATCTGCACGGCGTATACCTTTTGCAAAAACCGTTATGATTCCATTAATCTTTATTTTAATTTTGTTGGAACCTCCTTTGGTTCTTTCAGTAATGGCTATATCCTATCTTTTTTCTGGTCCAATCAGTTTGTTGCTTGGATCGATTCTAAAAACCATCAAAAAACAACTGTCATCATTTCAATCCAATAGATCTGACTAAGAGGTTTTAGTGTTTGATCGAAATAAGATTCTCCAACTCATCGGAGTTGATGTTTGGCGACTTCGTCTGCAGAAAAAACCCCCATTAAACGATAAATCCAAAGATTCATGGGTGACTTTACAAAATGAAGTTAAATCATGCGAACTGTGTTCTTTGCATAAAACCCGGACCCAAACTGTATTTGGAGTCGGTGATTCCAAGGCGGATTGGTTGTTTATTGGTGAAGCCCCGGGCATGGACGAAGACCTTCAGGGTGAACCTTTTGTGGGTAGAGCAGGGGGTTTATTGAATGAGATGGTTTTTTCTATTGGGTTGAGCAGAGAAAAAATATTTATTGCCAATATATTGAAATGCAGACCCCCACAAAATCGCGACCCATTGGCTTCTGAAGTTGCTCAATGTTTACCTTATTTAGAAAGGCAAATTCAACACATTAACCCAATGATCATTATCGCAGTTGGTAGGGTAGCAGCACAAAATCTACTTCAAACAGATAAAACCATGAGCCAGCTTAGAGGACGGATACATAGTTTTGGAGCTAAAAAAACTCCTTTGGTTGTGATTTACCACCCTGCTTACCTATTGAGGAGTCCTTCTCAGAAATTTAAAGCGTGGGAAGATTTAACTTTAGCTAAGCAAGCTATTTCTAAGTTTTAATGCACTATCTAAAACGCAAAAAAGTTATTTCCTGGGCTTTATATGATTGGGCAAATTCTGCTTTTGCTACTACTGTCATGGCAGGATTTTTTCCGCTTTTCTTTAAGTCTTTTTGGGCAGCAGATCTTTCTCCAGCTGAAAGTACGGCAGTTATAGGAACTACAAACTCACTTGCAGGACTATTTATAATGTTATCAGCTCCTATACTTGGAGCCTATTCAGATCTAGGAAAGCTTAAGAAAAAATTTCTAGCCTTTTTTGCTCTTTTAGGTGTTTTAAGCACAGGTTATCTTTATTTCATTCCACAAGGAGATTGGGTTATTGCCGCATCCCTTTATGCCCTAGCTGTTGTTGGATTTTCTGGGGGAAATATTTTTTATGACTCTCTAATTGTCTCAGTTTCTAAGCAAGAGCAAAGACATAAGGTTTCTTCTTTAGGATTTTCTATGGGTTACCTAGGAGGAGGGTTATTGTTCGTAGTTAATGTTTTAATGTATTTGAACCCTGCTTGGTTTGGATTGTCTTCACAGAGTGAAGCTATCCTATGGTCTTTTCTTTCTGTGGCTATTTGGTGGGCAGTTTTTTCTTTACCTCTTTTTATGAGTGTTGAAGAAAAAAGTAATACAGAAATCTCCAAAGGCCTCTTCGAAAATATTACTGAAGCATTTAAAGCTGTGGCCTCAACTTTAAGAGAAATAAAAAAGCACAAAAGAGTCGCCATATTCCTTATTGCTTATTGGCTTTATATAGATGGGGTAGATACGATAGTTAGAATGGCAATTGCCTATGGATCAGACATAGGATTGGATGCTTCCTCAATGATTACAGCTTTACTACTTACTCAATTTGTTGGATTTCCTGCCACCTTAGTTTTTGGAATTTATGCGGATAAGATCGGTTTCAAAAAGATCCTCACAATTGGTATTTCCATTTACATACTAGTTACTTTTTATGCTTATTATATGAGTACAGCTTTAGAATTTTATATCTTGGCTGGAACAGTTGGTCTTGTCCAAGGGGGTATTCAGGCCATAAGTAGATCTTTCTTCAGTAATATAATACCTATGAATAAAGAAGCTCAATTTTTCGGCTTTTATAATCTAGTAGGCAAATCAGCTGTATTCTTAGGTCCCGTTTTAGTTTCTTGGGTTGCTTTATTCTTTGGCAATCCCAGATATGGAATACTTAGTTTGTTATTTCTTTTTGTCCCTGGATTGGTACTTCTTTGGATGGTTCCAGATAAAGAGCTAACTCGATGAAAGCATTTTGATTTGTTCTGCAATTTTTTGTTTGTCCCTAATTAAGTTTTCACGTCTAGATTCCAGCTGTTCAACAATGTCTTTAGGGGCATTGGACAGAAAATTTTGATTGGCTAACTGCTGTTCAGTTGATTTAAGATCTTTTTCGATCTTTGTCAGCTTTCTCTCTAATCGACTCTGTTCAGATTTGATATCAATTAGCCCTTCAAGTGGGATGAGAATTTTCGTTCCCCCAAGCAGTGCTGTAGCCGATATCGGTATTGTTTTCCGATCGTCCAACACAGTGACTCTTTCTGTGAAAGCTAAGTCTTGGATGTATTGATTTGTCTCTTTCAATTTTTCAATATCACCAGATGAGGCATCTTTAAGCAGAACAGGTATTATTTTTTTGGGTGGGATACTCATTTCTGATCGGATTTGGCGAACACTGACAACGAAAGCAATTAACCAATCCATCTGATCAAGAACAGGTTGATTAACCATAAAATCTTTTGATACGGGATAATTTTCTACCATGATGCTGGATTTTGTTGGGTCGTTATTGATTTTTTGCCAAAGCTCTTCAGTAATAAATGGAATGATCGGGTGGAGACACTTTAATGTTGCATCTAAGGTACTTAGGAGGTTTAGCTGAGTGGCATGTTTTTGTTCAAGCCTAATTTGATTACCCTCCTTGAGAATCGATTTTGATAATTCCAAATACCAATTACAGTAGTCATGCCAAACAAAGTTGTAGAGTGAACTAGCAATTAAATCGATTCGATAATTAGCAATATTATTTTCAACGGATTTAATAAGCGAGTGGAGTTTCCCTTGAATCCAGATGTCAGCTAAGGACATATCCGCTTGATTAGGATCTTTTTCAAGTAACTTTACCCCTTCAGTGTTCATGATTATGAATCGAGCTGCATTCCATAGTTTGTTACAGAAGTTTCTATACCCCTCAATCCGGTTCAAATCAAAGCGGATATCTCTACCTGTTGTTGCCAGAGCTGCAAAAGTAAAGCGTAATGCATCTGTGCCAAATTCTGGGATACCGGATGGAAACTCTTTTTTTGTTTCACTAGTTATCATGGGCGCTAGTTGGGGCTGCATCAATCCATCCGTACGCTTCTTGATTAATGAATTTAAATCAATACCATCAACTAAATCGATTGGATCAAGAATGTTGCCCTTGGACTTAGACATTTTTTGACCTTTCTTATCACGTACCAGTCCATGAATATACACTTCCTGAAATGGAACACGACCGATAAATTTCAGTCCCATCATAATCATTCGAGCGACCCAGAAAAAAATAATATCAAAGCCTGTTACCAAAACAGTGGTTGGATAGAAAGTTTTTAATGCATTGGTTTTATTTGGCCACCCAAGTGTTGAGAATGGCCACAACGCAGAGGAGAACCATGTATCGAGAACATCGTCATCTTGTTTTAATTTAATGTTAGGTTCAAGTTGGTATTTTTTTCGGGCTTCTTCTTCAGATTTTGCAACGTAAACATTTTTATCTAAATCGTACCAAGCAGGAATGCGATGTCCCCACCATAACTGTCGACTAATGCACCAGTCTTGGATGTTGTTCATCCAATCGAAATAGGTTTTAGACCAGTTTTCAGGAACGAATTTGATGTCGCCATTTTTTACAGCATCAATTGCTGGTTGAGCCAGTGGTTCAATTTTCACAAACCATTGATTTGTCAGGAATGGTTCAATTACTGCACCGCTTCGATCCCCTCTAGGAACGGTCAAAGTGTAGTCATCAATTTGATGTAACAATCCAAGTGATTTCATTTTCTTAATCACAATTTCTCTTGCTTTAAAACGATCTAAGCCAACAAATTCTTCTGGTACAGTTGTATTTAGTTTTGCATCTCTTGTGAATATACTGATGACATCAAGTTTGTGACGTTTACCTAGTTGAAAATCATTAAAGTCATGTCCAGGTGTAATTTTCACACAACCAGTTCCAAATTCTTGATCAACATAATCATCCGCTATTATCGGGATTTTTCTCGAGCAAAGTGGAAGTTCTATTTCTTTGCCTATCAGATGTTGGTATCGATGATCTTTGGGATTGACAGCAACTGCGGTATCTCCAAGCATGGTCTCAGGCCGAGTAGTTGCAACTATCAGGCTGTCGTCTGAGTTAGCAATTGGATATTTTAGATGCCAAAGTTTGCCAAGTTCCTCTGTTGAGTTTACTTCAAGATCAGACAATGCTGTGAGCAACACCGGGTCCCAATTTACCAGTCGTTTTCCTCGATAGATCAATCCTTCTTCATACAGTTGAACAAAGACTTCGGTCACGGCTTCAGAAAGACCCTCATCCATGGTGAAACGTTCTCGTGTCCAGTCAACAGAAGCTCCCATGCGCCTCAGTTGATTGGAGATGGTATTACCTGAGTTTCGTTTCCATTGCCACACTTTATCAGTAAAATCTTCACGCCCCATTTCCAATCTAGACAAACCATCCTTTTCCAGCTGTCTTTCTACCACCATCTGCGTTGCAATTCCTGCATGATCGGTACCTACCTGCCATAATGTTTTCTTACCTTGCATTCGATGATATCGCGTTAAGGTATCCATTATTGTGTCCTGAAAGGCATGTCCCATATGGAGAGTCCCCGTAACATTTGGCGGTGGAATCATGATGCAATAGGCTTCACCTTGGTTTGCAGGTGAAAAATAGCCTTTCTTTTCCCAAGCCTTATAAATTTTGGTTTCAATTGATTGGGGACTGTATGTTTTATCCATTAGTTTTATGATTTGTTACTTGATTTGGTGAACACCCAGGTGACACCCTTCGGATTTATAATTTTTCCAACGTTCTCTGGCTTTATTTTTTTTCACTTCATCGTCGTCAATTATTTCATGGATTTTTTTAGATTCCAGATAAGATATTGGAATTTCCTCACTGAGATTGACAATGGCTGCTGCTGTATGAAATTGATTTTCGTTCCATCCAATTTGTACAGGGGTTGAATCCAAGCCAGAAGCACCTACGATTGTGTGTGGAATAAAACTATCTTGTTTAAAAGTCCAGAGAAGTTTGTCTAATTGTATTGCTTGTTGCTGATTCTTTGTTTGGATGTAAATTGGCTGAATTTTTTGTTTGAAGCCTTTTTCTACCAATTTGCAAACGTACAGCAAGTAATTTTTGCTGCCAATGGAATGAAAATGATGAAACAAGACATCTGGTTTTTGTTCGATCATCCTAAACTGTTATTTGCTTGCTTCCTGAATAAGGAATTCCGATATCAAGGCGACCGGTCTTCCTGTTGCTCCCTTGTTGTTTCCCTCAAGCCAAGCGACTCCTGCAATATCAAGGTGTGCCCATTCAACGTCGTTCACAAATTTTTGGAGAAAACAAGCGGCAGTGACTGTGCCAGCTCCACCACCACCACCACTGATATTGCCAATGTCAGCAAAATTACTTTTTAATTGATCCATATACTTTTTACCCAATGGTAACCTCCATGTCCCATCTCCAGCAGCTTCTCCTGCTGCCAGTAATTTTTTTGCTAAGTCATCTGAATTGCTCATCAAACCAGAGAGATGATGGCCAAGTGCCACAATACAGGCACCCGTTAAAGTTGCCATGTCAATAATTAGTTTTGGTTTAAATCGTTGGCAATAAGTAAGTGCATCTGCAAGAATGAGCCTGCCTTCTGCGTCCGTATTGAGCACCTCAATTGTTTGTCCTGACATTGAAGTTACAATATCACCTGGTTTGGTTGCGTTGCCACTTGGTAAGTTTTCACAGGCAGGTATAATGCTGATAACATTTAATGGTAATCCAATATCTGCAACTGCTTGGAGAATTCCTATTGCAGCAGCCCCACCACACATGTCGAACTTCATTTCATCCATTTTGTGTCCAGGTTTTATGGATATTCCACCCGAATCAAAAGTGACACCTTTGCCGACAATTACTATTGGTTTCTGATTTGATTTTCCACCTTGGTATTTAAGAATTATTAATTTCGAGGGTTCTATTGAGCCAGCAGTTACTGAGAGCAAAGCTCCCATGCCTAGTTTCTTCATCTCTGGCTCATTAACTACCTTCAAAGAAACTGTTTTATGTGTGGATGCTATTTTTCTGGCTTCTTGAACTAAGAACGAAGGAGTGCAAAAGTTTGCAGGCAAGTCGCCAAAATGCTTAACTTTTTTGATTGCTGAACCGATTGAATTTCCATGATCAAATCCCTTTTTCATTTCTGGATTTCTTTTTCTGCCATTGGTTCCCAAAGAGAGTCTATTCAACCTAAATTCCTTTGCTTTTTTTGAGTTCGTTGCTGTGTATTGATAACTAATTTGATGCCAAACTTCAGCCATAATTCGAGCAGTGCGGTAGTCGACTTTTTTGTTGGGTTTATGTCCTGCTGCAAGAAAATTGGTTGCAGATTTATGGTTGGTAGAAGTCAGTTTTTTCAAAGCAGAGGTCAATGCTTTTTTATACCGATTCTCAGAGTATTTTTCGTATTTGCCACAGCCGACCAGTAAAATTCTTTTATAGGTTTTATTTTGGACGGGTAACATTCGACATTGACCTATTTTACCCGTTATATCAGCGTTCTTTTGAAAGTCAGATATGATCCCACCGTTGGCAGCATCAATCAACTTTGGAGCTCGATTTAATTGTCCGCCTTCAAATACTGGGAGTATTAAGCAACTTGATTTTGTTTCCGTTACCTTTGTTGTGCTAATTGAGAATTTCATCTACCCCTTCCTAAATTAAAAAAATAAAATTTAAAACAACAGATGATTGGATCATTTTATTGAAAAATGAATCAATCTAGTAATTTTTTTATCTTGTGTGTAGTGTAAATGATAACGGGATAAAAATATAAGTATGAATCTTATTTATTGATTAAAAGAAATCTCTATTTATGCGAAAAATAATCAACCAATACCTTTTCAGGGAAGTTGCCCAGGCATGGTTGGGCGTTACATTGATTTTACTCGCCATTCTAGTAACCAATCAGTTTGCAAAAATTTTGGGGGATGCTGCTTCTGGAAACCTTTCTGGAGGTGTGATAGCTGAGTTGCTTTTGTACTCATCTGTCGAGTATCTAACAATATTGCTGCCTCTCAGTACATTTTTAGCCATTTTGTTAGTTTTTGGGAGACTCTACAAAGATAGCGAAATGGCAGCAATTATGGCTTCTGGAGTAGGGCCTTTATCACTGTATCGCCCTTTATTATTACCTACTTTATTGTTGGCTTTTGTTTTGGGTTTGATTTCAACTTATTTAGCACCCGATGCAAGAAAAAACATGGATTTATCGAGACAAAATGCAATGTTAAATCTTGGAATTGATTTTCTTGAGCCAGGCCGTTTTGTTACTTTAAACAATGGCTCTGTTATGTATTCTGAAGATCGATCAGAAGACGATAAATTAACTAATGTTTTCGTTCAACAAGAACTTCGAAATAATGTCAATGTAATCGTTTCTGAAACCGCAGAGATTCTCAGTACTAAAAGTACTGGAAATGTATTGGTTTTTTATAACGGCTATCAATATGAGGGTACACCTGGAGATTTAGATTTCAGAATTTTAGAATTTTCTGAACATCAACTACCACTGTCGAGCAAAGTAGATCAAAACAAAAAAATTGATTTATCATCAGAACCATTTAGAACTTTATTTGAGAAAAACTCGCTTGAAGCAAAGGCTGAGGTTCAGTGGAGAATTTCCCCAGCTATAGCTTTGATAATTTTGGTTTTTATGGCAATACCCTTAAGTAAAAGTTCACCTAGGGACAGTCGATATACCGGACTTATTCTTGGAATCCTAATCTATATGATTTACGTCAATTGTTTAGGTGTTGCTAGGGTTTGGCTTGAACAAGGAGTTACACCGGAGATTTATGGGTTGTGGTGGATACATTTGATTGCGCTAATGGTCGGTATTGTAATGTTATCAATTAATTATAGGGTTTTTGAACGTGTATTTTCTGGGGAGAAAGAAGATTGAAATTGTTTGATTGGTATATTTTTAGAGCCATTTTAGAGATGACTTTAATTGTGTTATTCGTGTTTGTAGCGCTTTCAGGCTTTGTTGATTTTGTAGGCCAAATAAACGACATTGGAACCGGTGATTACGGTGTTAATCAAGCCATTCAATATACGCTATTAAAACTACCCAGCTCAATTTTTCAATTAATGCCAATTATCATTCTCATTGGCAGTCTGTTAGGACTTGGTTTATTGAGTAAAAATCGTGAGCTCATTGTCCTGCTTTCATCTGGGTTATCACTTCAAAGACTGGGCATTTCAGTATTCTCTTCTGGGTTAATATTGTGTTTCTTTACCGTGAGTTTGGGAGAGTATATCTCGCCTTCAATGGAACGATATGCTGATCAATACCGAACCATCAGTAAATTTCAGTATTCAAGCCTGGGTAAGACAGGAGGGATATGGCTTAAGGAAGGCAATAAAATAATCAATATCAATTTGTTGGAAGAAAATAAAAGCTTTGGAAATGTTACTATCTATGAACTGAAAACACTTTCCCAATTATGGAAAATTTCCAGAGCATCTTCTGCAGGCATTGACGATGACAATCAGTGGATACTGAGTAATTTAAAAGAGACTGTATTCAATGACAAAGGAATCTCACAAGAATATTCTCGATACAAAATAGAAAAAACAAAACTGGATAGAGACTTAGTGAGCTTGACAGTAGTCAAGCCGGAGAATTTGAACATTATTGAACTCTATAGATTTGTCAACTACCTGAAAAGTAATGGGCTTGATTCCAATCTCTACAGTACAGCCTTTCAATCAAGAATTGCATCCTTATTCGCACTGCCTTTTATGTGTTTATTGGCGCTTCCTTTTTCATTGGGATTCTTGAGAGAAAAGGGCACCGGATACCGGATTCTATTGGGTGTTATTATTGGCCTGGTATACTTTCTCATTGAAAACACATTAGTCGAGAGTTCACAAGTTTATGATATTAATCCAATATTGGTAGGATGGCTGCCAACTCTTTTGCTATCTATTGCTGTCTTTTCCGTCTTTAGAATAATTCATAGATAGTGTAGGGCATCTGAAATTGTGTTAAGTAAAAAGGCCAGATTAAAAGCCCTATTATTTATGTGTTTCATTCTGCTTTCAGGATGTGGCACAATCGAAAAAACTCTCATATTTCAGAAAAATACTTTCCCTGAAGAGCAAGAACCACTAAAAACTGAGGAGCAAGAACTGCAAACAGAAGAACGAAGAGTTCTACAAGACATCGAAAAAAATCTAGAATTCATCACCTTAAATATAACTAAGTTGTCCAATGAAAATGCAAAGACCTTTGATCAGCTAACTTCAAAAATTAACAAGTTGGAAACAACAGTTGTTGAGTTGCAAATTGCTTTGGCAAGCAAAGAAGAGATCGGCATAAAGATAGTTAATCAAAATAATGCAAAGAACCAATTGGCTAGAGAAGATTTTCAAGCTGCTTTTGAATTGTTAAAAGAGGGAGATTACGAAGCAGCAAGGAATTCATTTGTCACGTTCACTGAGTTGTATCAGGAAAGTGAGTTTATTGATGATGCCAAATACTGGTTGGCAGAGACATATTATGCTCAAAGATTATTTGCATATGCGTTAGAAGAGTTTGAGAGTATACAAATACAGTTTCCTGATTCAGGGAAAATACCTGAAACAATTCTGAAGTCTGGTTTTTGTCATTTTGAATTGGGTAATTTTGAGCAAGCAAAGCGGATTTTAAATCTAGTAATGAACCAATACCCAAATACATCAGTTGCTCGCTTGGCTGTTCAAAAGTTAAAAACAATCAACTCGAATGAAAAATAGCACATGCCTGAAAAAATGAGTTTAAGAATTACTGAGATCTTTTTCTCTATACAGGGGGAAACATCAAAAGTTGGACTCCCAACTGTATTTATTCGTCTAACCGGATGTCCCCTAAGATGTCAGTACTGTGACACAAGCTATGCTTTCCACGGTGGTGAAGTGATGCTATTTGAAGATATTATTCGCCAAGTCACAAAGTTCAATTGTAAAGATGTGTGTGTTACGGGCGGCGAGCCTTTGGCACAAGCAAACTCAAAAAAGCTGCTCAAAGACTTGGCTGATCTAGATTTTCAGGTAAGCCTTGAAACCGGAGGTTCTATAAGTTTGAAAGAGGTTGATGAGAGGGTCAAAATCATCATGGATATTAAAACCCCTGATTCCGGTGAAGCAACAAAAAACAGATGGGAAAATCTGGAATTGCTTAAACAAACCGATGAACTGAAAATTGTAATTTGCAGCCGAGAAGACTACCAATGGTCTAAAGAGATCATCGAGCAATATAAGATTAGTGAGAAATGTCCAATATTGTTCTCTCCATGTGCTGAATCAATAGACCCAAGAGACCTAGCTGAATGGATATTGACAGATCAATTGCCTATTAGGTTTCAGATGCAAATCCATAAAATTTTATGGAATAACCAACCTGGAAGATAAAACTATGGCTAAAGCTGTTGTGTTGCTATCTGGAGGAATGGATTCTGCCACGGCTTTGGCCGTCGCAAAATCCAATGCTTGTAATTGTTTTGCACTGAGTATTGATTACGGGCAAAGGAATCAATATGAACTGCAAGCAGCACAGTCAGTTGCCGAACATCTAGGTGTATTGGAACATAAAATTCTCACCTTTGATTTAACTCATTTTGGTGGTTCAGCTTTGACTGATAAAACCTATTCTATTCCTGAGAGTGAAGCTACAGGTATACCAATCACTTATGTACCAGCTAGGAATACTATTTTTTTCTCACTTGCTCTCGCATGGAGTGAGGCGATTGGCGCAAAATATATTTATTCAGGAGTGAATGCTGTTGATTACTCCGGTTACCCAGATTGTAGACCGGAATACATAACAGCCCTGCAAGACTTGGTTAATCTTGCCACCAAAAAAACTGTAGAAGGGAATGCAATTCTTGTAAAGACACCTTTGATCCATTTAACTAAAGCCGAGATCATCTTATTGGGACAGGAAAATGGCGTAGATTTTTCTAAAACGGTTTCCTGCTATCAAATAACTCAAGCTGGGAGATCTTGTGGTGTTTGTGATGCATGTAGACTTAGAATGCAAGCTTTTAAAGAGGTGCAGATCGAAGATAAAATTGACTATGTTTAAAAGTTTTTAGAATTAAATGAGTTTTTTATTTAGCAACCATAAGGTATTATTCTTCGCAATTTCATGCTTAGTTGGGCCGTTAGCTCAGTTGGTAGAGCAGCTGGCTTTTAACCAGTTGGTCGAAGGTTCGAATCCTTCACGGCCCACCATATTTTTTAAATGAGAAATAGAAAATATTGGTTGATTTCCTCCACAATCGCATTGATCTTTCTGGTCATTCTCATCTTAATTTTTATTTTTACACTCACTACAAAAGGATAATTTCTTGAGCAATAAAACCATACAACTTGACCAGAAGTTATACGAGTATTTACTATCGGTCTCCCTGAGAGAACCTCCAGTACTCAAGAATCTAAGAGTAGCAACTGCGACTCTACCTGGTGCAAATATGCAAATTGCCCCAGAGCAGGGACAATTTATGGCACTCCTAGTAAAAATAATGGCTGCAACGCGTTTAATAGAGATAGGGACCTACACCGGCTACAGTACACTGGTTTGTGCCTTGGCATTGAGTGATGGAAAAATTATCGCGATTGACAGGGATCCAGTGGCAACTGCAATCGCACGGGATTTTTGGCAGCAAGCAAAGGTTGACCATTTAATTGACCTTAGAATCGGTGATGCTCAGGATATTCTGCAATCCCTGGTGCAAAATAATTCACATAAAGGAGCCATCGATTTTGTGTTTATCGATGCAGATAAGGTTAACTACCCTATTTATTATGAGCTGTCTTTAAAACTTCTGAGAAAAAATGGAGTTATACTGTTTGACAATGTTCTTTGGGGTGGAGCAGTTGCAGACGAGGAATATCAGGATCACAATACAACAGCAATTCGCAACCTTAATCTAGAGCTCCTGGATGATCCAAGAGTGGACATTAGTATGGTACCCATTGGTGACGGCTTGACAATTGCTAGAAAGAAATGAAAATTTGTCTGTATGCGTAATGGGAATAGGACTGTGAAATGAAAGAATCCATAAATGTCTTCGGTGAACCTTTAAGAGAGTGCAGTAGTACTCCACTCACAGGATTTTTTAGGAATGGTTGTTGTGATACCGCTGATGATGATGTTGGTAGCCATACCGTTTGTACAATCGTTACCAAGGAATTTCTTGAATACAGTGCCTCCGCTGGAAACGATTTATCAACGTCAATTCCAGCAATTGGTTTTATCGGGTTAAAGCCTGGAAACCAATGGTGTTTATGCGCCCCAAGATGGCAAGAGGCTTTGCAGGCCAATTCTGCTCCAAAAGTTGTATTGTCCGCCACTCACCAAGGGGCACTTGAATATATAGACATCAAGGATCTGAAACGATTTGCTATTGATTTAAACTGAGTTTCAAGAAATGGTCTTTCGGTCTAATGACAATAAAATATTTTATTGTCTGATTATATTGTTCTTAACCTTTGGTACTCAGAACCTAACCAAAGCTTTCTCAAATCCTAAGCCAACACTGGAAGAAGTCTATTCATGGCATCTTTTGAAAGACAGTTATGGACCGACTTTTGCTGGGAATTTATCCTGGCAAAAGTATGTGGAGCTTTTAGAGAAAGAACTCATAGACAATGGGATTAAGAGTCTCACTAAGGACTTTTTTGAGTATGAGAGATGGTACACATCAAACGAAAGCAATGATCATCAATGGACTTTAACTGTCGAGGGTGAACCAATAGATGTTGCTTCTTATTGGGCCTATTCAGGATTTACCGGGAAGACTGGAGTGGAAGGCAAACTGTTGTACTTCAACCAAGACACTCCCAAAGATCTTATAAAAGGAAAAATCATTGTTTTTGATGTCGGTGGACTGCCTAATACTTTCAAAAGATTTTCTCAGATATCCAAGCATGAGTATGCGACCAAGGATTTGCATCAAATTCAGGACGATGACTCCACCGGTGATTATTGGTATCAAGTTAATTACGTTACCAGATTTGCCAAATTAGATGAGTATCTGAAAGATAGTGGCGCTCTGGGTGCTATAGCAATTTTGTCCATGAGCCCTGGGAGAGCAGAAGGTATTTACACTTTTCCTTTAATTAGGCCAGGAATCATAGGTGTGCCTGGATTGTATGTTGATCGAGTTAGCGGCAACGAGCTAAGGGATGCTGCTTTGAAAGGTAAATATGCAAATCTGAAGCTTCTAGCCAATGTTCAGAATTCAAAAGCGTATTTTTTGTCGGGTTTTTTACCCGGTAAACATTTTGGTGAAGACAAGGATCAATTCATCCTATTGACCACACACACAGATGGGCCAAATTTAACACAGGAAAATGGTGGCTTTGGCATCATCAAGATCATTGAACAAATAAATAAAATTCCAATAAGTGAGAGAAATAAAACCATACTTATTATGCTGGATCCTCAACACTTTATGCCTGGAAGGCATTCAATAGACTGGTTTAATCTGCACGCTAATTTGAGCAGTAGAATAGTTTCCGTACTGGCAGTAGAACACTTGGGTCAAATGGAGTACAAAGATTTTGGCAATCAATTTAAACTTTCTGGTACAACTGACAAAACCTATATTTACACTCAAGACAATCAAAATTTGATCGATCAGGCTATATACTCCGTTGAAAAACACAAAATAGAACGAACCTATGTTTTATGTCCAGATAGAGGAGGTCAAGGCCCGTGGACGGGAATGGGTAATCTTGCTCAAAAAATGAAGATACCCGGTTACGGAATCAGCACCAGTATGAGTGGCTATTGGTCAACTAAACCAGGCATCGAAAGTTTTAGTTCTGAATTATTCATGAAGCAAGTTGATATAATGACCGACTTAACTTTGTATTTAATGAATGCAAATGGTGAGGAGATACAAATAAAGGGGCTTTAAATCTAAGCTGTAATTTAGATTTAGAATATAATGAAAATTAATACAATTGGGTGAAAATTGAAAAAAGACAAATGAATACCAGACTATTTTTATCGTTTATTTTCGTTTTTATACTGCAAGGATCTTTTTCTCTGCAAGCTGAATACGCTAACCAAACAGAACGATTGGATGCA
>DTSX01000089.1 GCA_012965065.1 Gammaproteobacteria bacterium | reverse complement strand
ATCTCTTCGGGATTTTCATTGGCAAGGCAGCTCAATGATATAAAAAGAGAAAGGAATGCTATATATTTTTTCATCCGGTAAAATTTGTATATTAATCTGATAATATTATAGTGAAAATAATGCCATGCAGTTTACCAAATTATTTATCCTAACATTCTTCGTTGTATTTACAGCAAAACCACTTCTTGCACACCAATCTGAATGTCAGGAACAATTAAATTCTAACTTTAATAGACCTTGTTTAGAGAGACTCATTCCAAGATCGTTGGACCCACTCAATAGAAACATGATGCAACCAAGTGTTGTAAAAGTTTCTAATCAGTATTCAGTCTCTGGATCTTTAACCGAAGACAATCAGCCTTTGATAGTAGTGATTGGGGCATCCGGTAGAACAGGCAGATTTGTTCTTGAGAGTTTAGCTAAACGAGATTTGCGGATCCGTGCTCTATCCAGAAACATCGCAAAAGCAAGTGCAGATATTGGTGGTAACTATGAATGGGTTTATGCAGATGTAACGCAGCCGGAGACTTTGGTAATGGCGCTGCAAGATTCAGATATTATTATCTCTACAATAGGTGCTAAACCTGGAAAGGGACCGGATGGACCAGAATCGGTGGTTTACAAAGGGGTTATAAATTTAGTCGATGAAGCAAAGAGAGCAGGGACTCGACATATTATTTATATGTCCTCCATTGGAGCCGGTGGTGCTGAAAATTTCAGCACAGTTTTCTTGAATCTATTTATGAATAAAACCTTGAAGTGGAAGTCGCTTGGAGAAGAGTATATCCGAAACAGCGGCATTGACTTTACCATTGTCAGACCTGGTGGCCTATATGGTGATCCGGGAACTCAGGGAATCAAATTTGACCAAGGCGATAAAATCATTGGTTCGATCCCCAGAGGAGATGTGGCTTCAGTTTTGGTTGAATCTGTTTACAATCCAGATGCGATCAACAAAACTTTTGAGGTTATCAACGATGAATCTCTTCCCGTAGATGCATGGAAAGACGAGTTTAAAAACTTAAAAACTGGAGAATACGGGAAAATTCAATCAGGCAGATTACCATTCAGTTATTGGGGTTCGATGCTGATTTTGGTGTTACTGATCGTTCTATTGATTCGCCGACGCAGAAGAAGAAAGAGAGCGGCCTAAAGAATTCCTTCATCTCCAAGTTTTTTTATTTCTTCTGCATTTTTACCCAACAATTCAGAAAGTACTTCATGGGTGTGTTCACTGAGTTCTGGGCCTGACCATTCAGTACCACCCGGGGTTTCAGTCAATAAAGGAATCATTGCAGGAATATGTAGGGTTCTCCCGTTTGCCTCAACTTCTTGGAACATGCCCCTGGCGATATAGTGTTCGTCATTCATCATGTCTTCAACACTATAGATGGGACCTGCAGGAACTGAGGCTTCATCCATGGTGGAAAGCACTTCTTCTGATGTCTGTGCTCGAGTCCATTTTTCAATGGCGGCATCAATTTCTTTTTCATGCTCAACTCTTCCCATGTTGTGTTCAAATCGTGCATCTTCTGCCATTTCTGGCCGGTCAATCGCTATCATCAATCTTTTGAAAATGGAATCACCATTACCACCAATAATGACGTGCTTGTCGTCTGAAGTAATGTAGGTGTTGGTTGGAGCTATGCCGGTAATGGTTGTCCCGGAAGGCTCCCGAATAGCGCCACAACCAGAGTATTCTGGAACAACGGCCTCCATCATATTGAAAACGGCTTCATAAATTGCAGTATCTACAACCTGGCCTTTGCTTTGAGGGTCTTTTTGTCTTTGAATGTAAGCAAGCATCACACCCATAGCTGCATGCAGACCGGCTAAGGTGTCACCAATGCTTAAATTGGGCCTTACAGGGGGGCGATCCGGGAAACCATTGACGTATCTAAAGCCACCAAAACCCTCACAAACAGATGCATAGCCCGGTAGGTGAGATTTCGGACCCGTTTGCCCATAGCCTGATATTCTTGCGGTAATTAACCCTGGGTTTTCTTTTTTTAAATCCTCAGGACCTATCCCCCACCTCTCTAGAGTTCCAGGTTTAAAGTTTTCTATCAAAACATCTGATTTTAATATCAAATCTTTGGCAATTTGTCTGCCTTTATCAGTTTTAAGATTCAGGGTCACTGATTTTTTATTTCGTGAAACACTGTGCCACCAATAGGAAGTGTTGTTCTCAGTCAATCGCCAGTATCGAACAGGATCGCCTGTGGGTGGCTCAATTTTGATGACTTCAGCACCATAATAGGCAAGCACGCTGCCGGTAAAAGGACCTGCAATGAGTTGTCCCATTTCAATGACTCTCATGCCATCAAGGGGTTTTACATTGTTGTTTTGGCTCATTTAATCCTGCTAAAAATCATCATATGTTTATTCTACGGAATATTTTTATACCATGTCGATATGGCTTTTCCAATGTCATCGGGTGAATCTTCTTGAATAAAATGTATTCCTTTAACTGTGACTTCAGTTTGATTCTTCCAACTTCTGCAAAAATCTCTAATTCTTCCTGTGGTAATTGCACCAGGTTCTGCATTAATAAACAGTTTGGGTATGTCGTTTGTTTGCATCCATTCAGCGTATTGATTAACAATCTTACAAACGTTTGCTGGTTGACCCTCAATTGGTATTTCGCGTGGCCAGGACAGGGTAGGCCTTCGATCTTCACCAGGGTTAAGAAAGGGCCTTCTGTATTCTTCTATTTCTTCATCTCTTAGCCTTCTGATGATTGAACCTGGAAGAACTCTCTCTACGAAATAATTTTTTTCTAAAACCAAACTTTCTCCTGCATCGGATCTGAAACCTTGAAAAATACCTTTGGCTTCATCTCTCCAATCCTCCCAAGTCATCTCTTTTACGATCGCTTCCATATAGGCAATTCCTTTAACAGAATCGGGGTTGTGATAACACCAATTAAAACCTAATGCTGAGCCCCAGTCGTGTATAACAAAAGTGGTATTCTCACCATTGGTTAGAGATTCTATTGCAGCATTAACGTAATGATAATGTTCTTCAAATTGATAGGAGTTCTCATCAGGATTATCCAGTTTATCCGAGTCTCCCATCCCAATTAGGTCAATACATATACAGCGACCCTGAGACTCTAAATGGGGAGTAATATTTCTCCAAAGATATGAGGATGTTGGATTCCCGTGGAGGAATATAATTGGATCTCCAGAGCCCGACTCAGCATAGGCTATATTTTTATTGTTTATGGATATTTTTTGCTTTTTTAACGTGATCGAATTCATTGGGATTCAATGGCTTTAACGATAAGCCCTAAAAAGTCAGATTCATTATTCACATTTACAGCTTCTGATGCTTGAATGGTATACCCATGTTGGCTTGCGATTGATTCATATTTTGTTTTTCTATATTCCAAAAGTTTAGGAAAAATCCACCGAACGAATTCATCTGGATCCATTGTTTCTGGGCTCTTCTTCATTTCATTTTCATAGTTTTCTAGATTTCTCATTAAAAAATCCTTGTTGTAATACAGCGGTTTTGGATGGGATTTTGCTCGTTCAATCAAAGTGTCTTTAACTTCTTGGTTTTCTTCGATGTAAACAATCATTGTATTCTTTACTAACGCGTCCATGGCCTCGGTATCGACCAGTTCACAGATGCTGCCTCCGGCATCGTTGATAAAGTGGTCGTAACCGTAAATTCTCTTGGATTTCTCTATAAAATCGGGCACATCTTTCATCGCTTCAGTTTCCGCTTTTTTGTGCAGCTCTTGGCGTCTGAGGAATTCTTTAGGACTTAAACCACCCTTTGAAAGTGCACCAATTTTTCCTAGGAAAGTTGATATTGGAGCCAAGTTATTAACCGTGATGTTGCTGGAAATGTAAATTGAGTCTGTTTTTAGCAGATCTCTCAGAAAAACAACTTCCATGGCTCTTTCCTTAATGTTATCCAAAATGGGTTCTTCAAGATACTTAGTTCCAATTCTATAGTCGCCTGAATAATGAAACCATTTGGATTTAGGGAGTTTATTGGCAAGAGTTGTTTTACCAATACCCGACATACCCAATAAGGTGATCGCCTTATTGGACCACTGGGTGAATTCAGATGCAGATAGTTTCATGATAGTTGTACTGCTGCTAATTAATTAATAACTATGCCTCACTAGGGGGGTGGTTCCACATATTATTGTTATTCTGATATAAATGACCCAATATAGCCACACTTAGAGATCCATCTTTTCCCTGTAAATTGCTTGGGAAAAGAGTATCATGGTCGACTTTTTAGTGGCATAAAATTTTAATGTTGACAGCAGAGGAAATGAAACAAGAGAATTGGCAAGTATATAAATTTGGCGGAACCAGCTTGGCGGATGGAACATGCCTAGAACAGGTATGTGGGTTGATTCACCAGAATGTTTGCCCCAATCTTATTGTTTTGGTCTCAGCAATGGCTGGGGTGACTGACTCACTGTTGAAAGTGGCTCAAACCAAACATTTGGAACCTATCAACCCATTTTTGGATCTCTATCAGCAAACCGTAGAGAATCTTATAAATGACCCCAGTGTCACCAGAGGCTTACAAGATAGTCTTGAATCAGACATAGAGACGATAAAACAAATTTTTGCTTCACTAGAATCAAATCAACTGAGCCATTCAGCAACAAGCATTATTATAGGTTTTGGTGAGATTTGGTCAGCTAGGCTGTTGGTCAGTTTACTGGCACATAAAAATTCCCAAGATCCTCTTATGAGAGAGGTCCATGAGCTCAATGCACGTAAAATTATTCATGTTTCTCATGGCGAGATGGGCCCAATTGTGGATTGGAGTAAAAGTCAGTTGGGTCTTGAAAAAGAGAAAAATAAAAACACAGGTATCCTCGTTATGGGAGGATTTTTAGCAACAGACCTAGACACAAATCCCACAACTTTGGGGAGGAACGGAAGTGATTTTTCTGCTTCAATAATTGCTTCTTTGACAGATGCAGAATCAGTGACAATTTGGACAGATGTTGACGGGGTAATGACTGGTAATCCCAACCAAGTTTCTGGTGTAAAAATTATCCATCAGATGTCTTATGACGAAGCAGCTGAACTGGCTTATTTTGGGGCACAAGTAATTCACCCAAAAATGATGTCGCCCTTGATTAAAAAAAATATTCCAATCTTTATCAAAAATACTTTCAACTCAAATTCACTGGGAACAGAGATTTCAGCCACAACCAATAAAAAGCAAACTGTTAAAGGCATCACTACCATAGACAATGTAGCATTGGTCAATCTTGAAGGCACAGGAATGATAGGTGTCCCTGGTACAGCAAATCGTTTGTATTCTTGTTTGCAAGCAGCTGGCGTGTCTGTCATTTTAATTACACAAGCAAGCTCTGAGCACTCTATTTGTTTTGCCGTAAAAAATGAATCGATCAATCTTGTTGAGCAAGTAATAAAAAAAGAATTTGCACAGGAATTTACATCAGGGGATCTTCAAGATCTTGAAATAAAAACCAACTGCAATATTATCGCAGTTGTTGGATCTGGGATGACTGGAACAAAAGGAATAGCTGCACGCTTTTTCAAGGCAATATCAGATGCCGGAGTTAATGTGAAAGCCATAGCACAAGGATCGTCAGAAAAAAATATTTCTGCAGTAGTCAGTCAAAGCGATGCCACAAAGGCACTGGAGTCAATACACTCTGCTTTTTTTAGTCAAAGCATTGATATGGTTATTGGTATCGTGGGTTTTGGTAATGTTGCCAGAGAATTTTTTAACCAGTTGCATAAACAATCTAAAGCTATAGAAGCAGACTCTGATATCCAACTTAAGGTTGTGGCTATTGCCAATTCTAGAAACATGATTCTTAAGAAATCTGCAATTAAAGAATCTGAAATTGATCAGTTAAGTCAAGAACAAAACTCAGAGAATAAATCAGACCTTAATAAGATACTGGAACATTTAGTTGCAACCCCAGGAGCAATAAAAGTTATGGTTGACTGCACTGCATCCGAAGATGTTCCGGCAATGTATAAATCTTTTTTTGATTCTGGTATCCATGTTATTACTGCCAATAAAAAAGGTCTCAGTGGGCCAATAGAATTGTATGAAGAGATCATGCGACACTCAAAATCCAATTGGAAAAGTTTCTATTACGAAGCCACAGCTGGTGCGGGACTGCCTTTTATCAAATCCTTGCAAGACCTTATTTTAACTGGTGATAAAGTTAATGAAATCGAGGGCATATTTTCCGGAACACTTTCTTATTTGTTCAATACCTATGATGGCAGTATTCCTTTTTCAAAGATTATCTCCGATGCCAAAGACATGGGATTTACTGAACCGGATCCCAGGGAAGATCTCTCTGGAATGGATGTCGCTCGAAAACTGGTCATTCTCGCAAGGGAGATGAATTTAAAAATTACCACAGATGACGTCAGTGTGGAAAGTTTAGTCGATCACGACCTGGAAGATCTCAGCGTGGATGGGTATCTTGAAAAACTAAAAGATTACGATGCTGAGATGAAGGAAAAACTCGATCAAGCACAGAAAAACAATAAAGTCCTAAGGTATATTGCCAGACTCAATCCCAGTGGGAGTGCCACAGTAAAACTTGAAGAAGTGGATTCGAACCATCCATTTGCTCAATTGAAAGGTAGTGAGAATATAATCATATTTAAAACCGAAAGGTATTCTGATTACCCGTTGGTGCACAGAGGCGCAGGTGCAGGGCCCAGTGTTACCGCTGCTGGTATTTTTGCAGATTTACTAATGGTTTCCATTCAACTTGAGCGTTTTAAGGGATTAAATACAGATTAAGTGAATTCCTTGTCCAAGCAATTTTTATATGAAATTTGTAAGCACAAAAAATAAGATTGAAGCAGAGGCGGAGGAGGCCATTTTTAGTGGAACAGCTTCTGATGGTGGTTTGTTTATGCCGTCAGTGATTCCAAAAATTGAACCCAGTGCGTATAACAATACTGAAAACTTCCAACTTTTTTCTAATAAAATGCTAGGTGTTTTTTTTAACGAAACCGTTCTTGAAGATGACCTCAATGAAATAGTATCCGAGGCCCTAAATTTCGAAGTTATTCAAAGAGATTTATCTAAGGATCAAATGCCAATTTCTTTGTTGGAATTATTTCACGGCCCAACCGCAGCTTTTAAAGATTTTGGTGCTCGTTTTTTAGCCGCTTCAATGAGTAAAATAATAAAGAAACAAGCAAATCCAAAAGCAGTCACAATATTGGTGGCCACTTCTGGAGACACAGGCAGTGCGGTTGCTTCTGCCTTTCATAATAGGCAGGGATTTAATGTGGTTGTTCTCTTTCCAAACGGACGTGTTTCACCAAGGCAACAACATCAGCTTACTTGTTGGGGCAATAATGTGGTTTCTGTTGCAATTAATGGAGAGTTTGACGATTGCCAAAGACTTACCAAAGAAGCTTTTGCTCAAGAGGGGAAATTTAAAAATCAAACTTTATGTTCTGCCAACAGTATAAACATTGGCAGATTGCTGCCTCAGGCAACCTATTATGCTTGGTCAAGCCAGCGGTATTTCTTAAAACATGGGATGCAAACCAGCTTCATTATTCCTACGGGTAACTTAGGCAATGCTTTCGCTTGCTTTATTGCAAAAGAGATGGGTTTCCCCATAGAGAATATTGTATTTGCAACAAATGCCAATAGAACCATACCAGATTTTCTTGAGACAGGATTTTGGCAACCCAGACCAACCACGCCAACACTGGCCTCAGCTATGGACGTTGGCAATCCAAGTAATATGGAAAGATTTTTTCATGTTTTTGATAATCCTGAAACCTTGCTTGATACTCTTCGAGCCGTATCGGTAACCGATGAACAGATAACCAACCAAATCAGAAGCGAGTATCTAGACAACCAAATACTTTGTTGTCCGCATACAGCAACTGCTTTGCATGTTTATCGAGAGTTTTCTAACAAAGAAAAAAAAGAGACACATTGGTGTATCGTTGCTACAGCACATCCATCAAAATTTGAACAAACAGTTGAACCAATCATTGGCGAAGAGATTGCAGTACCAGAAAGGCTTAGAGCCCTTCTTGAACTCGATTCATCTTTTGTAACAATCGACCCGGAACTGAATCAATTGATTGAAGCTATTGCTTCTGCCTAAAGAAAAGTTTCTCTGAGTTTTGAATAGTGTTTAACAGCACTTCTGCAAGATCTGTTTTTTTATATTCAGCAATTGCTTGGGCAATATGGGGTAAAAAACACGGCTCGTTTCTCCTTGTTTTCAATTCCTTCTCTAATGCCTTCGGCAGAAGGTAGGGTGAATCGGTCTCAATCAATAATCTATCAATAGGGATGTATTTTATGGAATCGATAAGATTATGATTGCGTCTGGGGTCGCAAAGCCAACCGGTAATGCCGATGTACAAGCCAAGATCCAAATAATCCTTTAATTCTTTGACCCCTTCGGTAAAACAATGGGCAACACCTCCGGTCAAAGAAGATTTATAGTCTTTTAAGATCCCTACAAAGTCCTGATGCGAGTCGCGTTGATGTAAAAATACTGGGAGAGATTTTTCAGCAGCTACACCCAATTGTATTTCGAATACTTTTTTTTGTTCTTTCGGTTCTGAGAAATTTCTACAGTAATCAAGGCCGATTTCACCGACAGCTACAATCTTTTGGTGAGCCAACAATTGTTTCAGCATGATTTCAGTTTGTTCTTCTGCCGTTTTGGCATTGTGTGGATGAACCCCTGCTGTTGCCCAGAGTACATTGGGGTATTGATCAGTCAATTCAATGGCTTTTTTTGTGTCTTGGATTGAGCTTACAGTAACGATTATTTTTTCAATTCCAACATCCAAACTTCTTTGGATCACAGCATCTATATCATGATCAAAGCTTTTGTGGGTTAGATTTGCGCCAATATCAATCACTTTGCCATTTGAAGAGAAGCGCTCCGGCAATCATAAAAATAATTGATGTGGCAACTAAAACACTTAGTTCATAGCTAATCTCTAAAATAGTTGCCCCATCAATCATGACCGCCCTTGCTGCTGTTAATGTATGGGTAAGAGGAAAAATATTAGCAAAAGTTTGTATCCACTGAGGCGATCCTTCTAGAGAGAAGAATACCCCAGATAAAACCATCATCGGCCATGTCATTAGGTTGAGTAATCCTCCAGCCAGTTCCTCACTAGAGACCCTTGAGGCAATCAGTAAACCCAATGAAATGAGCGAAGTGGCACCTAATATACCAACTAGCAGTAATGTGAAATAACTTCCTTCCATTCTTGTTTCAAGAATAAAACTTGCCCCAACATAAATAAAAATTGCCATAGATATTGCAAGGATTAGTCGAGACAGTACTTGAGCAATAATAAATTCTATTGCGCGTAGCGGCGTTGCTTTAAGCCTTTTAAGGAAACCACTTTTTCTATAACGCACAATTACATAGCCCACACCAAATAAACAACCAAACATCAAATTCATTCCAAGTACCCCAGGTAGGAGCCATTCAACGTAACGGATGTTTTTTCCCTGAACTACACCTTTAATGAATTCATCCGTTGAAGATTGAAGAAGAATTTTCTCCACAATGTACCCCGTTGGTGACTCTTCATTAATCCAGTAACGAACAACAGGGTCATCAAGGTCAACAAGCATGTCTAATTTATGCCTTCTAACAGATTCCAACCCAGCATCTTGATCAACTATTTGGATTTTATTAATGTATCGAATATCCATGAAAGGATGATCAATTTCATTAACGACTTCATTGTCAGTCAGAATTCCAATTTTGAACTGATTTCGTTCTCCCGTAGAAAAGACAAAATTTAGACCAAAAAGAACAATGACTGGAAACATTATATTCCAGGACAATGTGCCCCTGTCCCTTACAAATTCAAGGTTTCTTGCATGAAAGACCGCTAAAATCCTTGCTATCACGATCGGAGTTCACTCCCTGTTAATTTGAGAAATAAATCTTCCAAGTTAAACGGCCTGATTTTTAATTTATCAAGCGGTATATTTTGTTCCTTCAAGAGATTTAAGGCAGTCGGAATGTCATGTGTGTATATTTCTAAATACCCAAATTTAAATTCATATTCCATAGGTATATTTAACGCATGATTTTTCACTTCATCTTCCGGTAACTCCAATACAACCTCTTTAAAGTGTTGGGCTATTAATTGTTTTGGTTCACCATAGGCTATGATTTTACCTTTATCCATTATCGCAATCTCATCACACAAAAAATCAGCTTCTTCCATATAGTGAGTGGTAAGTATGAGGGTTGTGTTTCTTAATTTAATTTTCTCCACCATGTTCCAGAAATTTCGTCTAGCTTGAGGATCGAGACCCGTTGTCGGTTCATCCATAAACAATAATTCAGGTTGGTTTACCAGTGCAATTGCAACCAGTAATCTCTGTCTTTGGCCTCCCGATAATTTCCGATTGTCTCTTGATAAGAGATTTTTCAGGGAACATTCTTCAACAATCTCATCAAAGTTGGAAGGATTAGGATACAGTTTATGAAACAACTGCAATGTTTCTTTAACAGTGAGAAAATCCTGTAGAGCTGTTGCTTGAAACTGGATACCCGTTTCTTTATGAAAATCCCGACCTATTGGCCGATTTTTATACAGAATGCTGCCTCCATCAGACGCAGTAATGCCTTCAATAATTTCAATCGCAGTGGTTTTTCCTGCCCCATTGGGCCCAAGCAAACCGAAGCAGGTTCCCTTCTTAACTGAAAAACTTATGCCATCAACAGCTTTGACACCGGGGTATTCTTTTTTCAAGTCCTTAACTTCAAGTATATTGGGCATCCTATCAGAACCGGTGTGGGTGGGCTTTACCTTAATTGAACTTGTTTTAACATCGTTGGCCTCTGATGGAATCTATGTCCCTTATTTAGTTACCAACTGTCTGATCATATAATGGAGGATACCTCCATGTTGGAAATACTCCCATTCTTTAGGAGTTTCAATTCTCACTCTTGCTTTAAATTTTTTGGATTCTCCACTGTTTGTAGTACTAAGAACTCCAATATGGGTCATGCTTGGTTGAATATTTTGGATCGCATAGTTTTCAAATCCATTTAATCCCAATTGTTCAGCACTCTCACCATTCTCAAATTGCAAAGGCAAAATACCCATGCCAATCAAATTTGATCTGTGAATTCGCTCAAATGATTCGGCAATCACTGCTTTGACGCCGAGCAAAGCAGGTCCTTTAGCTGCCCAATCTCTTGATGACCCGGTGCCGTATTCTTTGCCCGCAATTACTATAAGAGCTGTTTTATTTTCTTGGTATTGCATCGCTGCTTCATAAATGGAGATCGGTTCAGAATCTTCCAGCACCCTTGTCCATCCACCTTCAGTTCCAGGTGCTAAGTGATTTCTGAGTCTGATGTTGGCAAAAGTGCCCCGCATCATTACCTCATGGTTACCTCTTCGAGAACCATACGAATTGAAGTGCCTCCTTGTTATCCCTTGCTCCAGTAAATACTGACCAGCTGGAGAGGAGGGATCAATGCTGCCTGCAGGTGAAATATGATCGGTGGTTACAGAATCACCAAGCAGGGCAAGGACTCTTGCTTGAGTGATGTCATCTATGGGCGGCACCTCTTGGGTCATTGATTCAAAATAAGGCGGTTTTTTGATGTAAGTTGAATCTTGTTCCCATTCAAACATCTCACCTCTTGGTATTTTCAATTCTTGCCAATCAGAATCTCCATCTAGGGCATTTTGATAGGCTTGGATAAACATTTTCGGATTGATGGTTTTATTAATTAAGTCATGAATTTCTTTTTGCGATGGCCAAATATCTTTGAGGTAAACCGGATGCCCTTTATTAGAAACCCCAATGGGTTCTTTTTCAAGATTGACCATCACAGAACCGGCAAGGGCATATGCCACGACCAGAGGCGGCGATGCGAGAAAATTAAGTTTGGTTAAAGGGTGGATTCGACCTTCAAAATTTCTGTTTCCTGAAAGCACGCTTGATCCGACCAGGTCTTTCGATGTTACTGCTTCAGTAATTTCAGGATTCAGTGGGCCAGAATTGCCAATACAAGTAGTACAGCCGTATCCCACGACATTAAATCCCAGCGACTCAAGATCATCTAAAAGACCAGTTTTCCTAAGGTATTCAGTAACAACTTTTGAGCCCGGAGCTAGGCTTGTTTTAACCCAGGGTTGCGATGTGAGACCTAATTCTTGTGCGTTTCTTGCCAAAAGTCCCGCTGCAATCATTACTACGGGGTTTGATGTGTTGGTGCAGCTGGTGATTGCTGCAATCAAGACCGAACCATTGGATAATTCTCCTGTGTTTACCTCTCTGCCATTTATGTCATTTTTGATAGCACTAGGGACTTGAGATAAGACCACCCTATCTTGAGGTCGTTTTGGGCCGGCAAGACAGGGCTCTATCTTACTGAGATCCAAATCAATAACATCCGTGTAGACTGCTTCCTTTTGCTTGTTCTCACGCCAGAGACCTTGGGCCTTAGCATAGTGTTCAACCAACTGTATGTGCTCTTTTTTTCTCCCTGTGAGGTGCAAATAGCGGATGGTTTCATTGTCGATGGGAAAGATGGCACAAGTGCTGCCAAATTCAGGCGCCATATTACTCAAGGTAGCTCGGTCAGCTACCGGTAAATGGGAAAGCCCGTCTCCAAAAAACTCAACAAATTTTCCAACAACACCATAGGATCTCAGGATTTCAGTGACTGTCAAAACCAAATCAGTGGCTGTCACCCCTTCTTTCAGCACACCACTAATTTTAACTCCTATCACATCCGGCAAAAGCATTGTGATCGGTTGACCTAACATGGCTGCTTCAGCTTCGATTCCACCCACTCCCCATCCCAGTGTGCCAATGCCATTAATCATGGTAGTGTGTGAATCTGTGCCCACCAGTGTGTCCGGGTAAGCAAGCAAACCGCCTTTGCTTTGTTCTGAAAAAACCACGCGACCTAAGAATTCAAGATTGACCTGATGAACAATGCCTGTATTGGGTGGTATAACGATAAAGTTAGACAGCGATTGTTGGCCCCATTTTAGAAATCGATAACGTTCACGATTCCGCTCAAATTCAATCTGATTATTCTTTTTTAAAGCATCCGGTGTTCCAAAGTGATCCACTTGGATTGAATGATCTATAACCAGTTCTGCTGGGCATAAAGGATTGATTTTTTTTGGATCCCCGCCCATAGTAGATACCGCATTCCGCATCGCTGCAAAATCAACTACAGCAGGCACACCGGTGAAGTCTTGAAGGATTACCCGACTGGGGTTAAATGAAATTTCTCTTGCAGCTCCAGATTGTGGGTCCCAATTAAGAATTGCATCGACATCATCTGCATTGGAGCCTTCGGTATCGCTGTTTCTTAATGCATTTTCCAAAAGGATTTTATGTGAAAAAGGAATCTTGTCTAATTGCGATTTCCCAACCGACTTTAAATTGTAATAGTTGTATTTTTTACCGTCGATTTCAAACGAATCAAGCAATTTAGTCATTGGCACAACCTGTAAATTTTTTTCACTAATCTCGGACGAGGATTGTATCTGAATAGTGTCAGTTTGTCTTTAGTCCAATTCACAATATTTGGGCATAATTTTGCCCCCACCTAAACATTTATCTCCAAGATAAAACACAATGTATTGACCATACGTAATGGCCCATTGAGGCTCATTAAAATCAACTTCCAACCCTCCCGCAATAATCCGGATCTCGCACTTTGCATCTTTCTGTCGGTAGCGATTTTTTGCAAAGCATCCAAGGGTTTGTTTATTTTCTAAAACCCCTTTAATATCTGGATCCAACCAATGCAAATTCTCCACGAAAACCTTTTGTTTCCACAACCTCGAATGATTCCTTCCTTGAACGACTAGCAACCGGTTGGTTGACATGTCTTTGTCAGCCACATACCACGGCTCGCCTGGTCCACCTATACCAAGGTCTTTGCGCTGGCCGATTGTAAAATACATGAGCCCTTCGTGGGTGCCCAGCTCTTTGCCTTCCTCTGAGACTATTAATCCCGGTTTTGGTGGCAAGAAGGTTTTTAGAAATTCTTTAAACGGTCGCTCCCCAACAAAACAAATCCCAGTACTGTCAGGTTTGTCATGATTAGGCAACCCTTTTTTATTTGCATATTCTCTGACCTCTTGTTTTGTTGTGTGTCCGATCGGGAATAGTACAGATCTCATTATTGAGGGATTGATTGCGTGTAAGAAATAACTTTGGTCTTTGCTCTTATCCAGCCCCTTGAGTAAGCTTAATTTTTCTTTTCTGTTCTCAATTCTAGCGTAATGCCCTGTGGCTACTTTTTTTGCACCAAGTCGAAAGGCATAATTGGTGAACTCAGCAAATTTAATAATCCTATTACACAGCACATCCGGGTTTGGAGTTAATCCCTGGTCAAATTCTTCCAACGCTTTATTGAATACTTTTTCTTTGTACTCCTTTGAGAAATTGACATGATGCAGTGCAATTCCTAATTCTTTACAGACTTGTCGAGCATCCTGAAGATCTTGTGCAGCCGTGCAATAGGGTTCATCATCTTCCCAGTTGGTCATATGCAGGGCCTCAACTGCATAGCCTTGTTCTATAAGCATGGAAGCCGATACAGCAGAATCGACTCCTCCTGACATTCCTACAATAATCAGTCCTTTTTTTTTCATTGCCAAACAGCCATCATTTCAAGATCATTTCAATATGCGGTATATTCGCTTCATAAAATATTTGACCTAGTTCAATAAATCCCAGTCTTTGATAAAAAATTTTAGAGTCCATCTGACTGTGGAGATAAATTTTTTCTACATTCAAGTCCATAGCTGATTCAATAACCCTTTTCATAATGGCAGTCCCAATACCTTTAGACCGGTACTCGCGAAGTACAGAAACCCGTTCAATTTTACCGTATTTTTGCAGTCTGGCTGCCCCAATTGGTTTAGATTTCTCTAAGGCCAGGAAATGGATACAGTCGGAATCCTTTCCATCCATTTCTATTTCTGAGGGCACGGATTGTTCTACAACGAAAACATTGTGTCTGACCTCGGAAATCTCTTTCGAAGATTGGCTCCAAGAAGTTTCAAATATCTTTATGGAATCACTCGGCACTCTAGATTTTTTTTGCAAGAACTGCAGCAAACCCAAGGTAGTTATTGGGTGTTAGATTTAGTAACTCTTGTTTGACCGAATCTGACAAATCGACCGATTCGATGAATGCAGTAAAATGTTGTCTTTCTAAATCTTGACCGCGAGTCAGGTTTTTCAGTTTTTCGTAAGCACCCTCAATTTGCTCTCGACGCAAAATGGTTTGGATGGCTTCAGCAATCACTTCCCAGTGAGATTCAAGGTCTTTGTGCATGGTCTCTTTGTCTAGTTCTATTTTATCCAATCCTTGTTTCAGTGAAGTGTATGCTATTTCTGCATAGCCAAAGCCAGACCCAATGTTTCTAAGGGCAGTGGAGTCACTCAAATCCCTTTGCATTCTAGAAATGGATAATTTTGAAGATAGGTGGGCAAACAAGGCATTAGCCAATCCAAGATTGCCTTCGGCGTTTTCAAAATCAATGGGGTTAATTTTATGCGGCATTGTTGAGGAACCAACTTCATCTTCGTTCAGGACTTGTTTGAAATAACCGAATGAAATATAGAGCCAAATATCGCGGCTAAAATCCAACAAAATATTGTTAATTCTAATGCAACAATGAAGCAATTCCGCCATCCAGTCGTGGGGTTCAATTTGGGTGGTATATGCACTGTGCTCCAAACCCATGTTTTGAACGAAAGTTTTTGAAATACTGGGCCAATCAATATTTGGGTAGGCGATTCTATGGGCATTAAAATTTCCAACAGCACCGTTCATTTTAGCTCTGTAGTGCATCCCTTCTAAAAGACCCATTTGTTGTTCAAGGCGATGCAGGAAATTTGCAAACTCTTTGCCCATTGTGGTTGGTGTTGCCGGTTGACCATGTGTGTGTGAAAGCATTGCAGAGTCACACCATTGATGTGAATTTGCACGGAATTTTGATCCAATCTCTTCCAAACTTGAGCGTATAACTTGGACACCGTCTCGGATCATCATTGCATAGGAGACATTGTTTATATCCTCAGAGGTGCAGGCAAAGTGGATGGATGATATGTAGTCGGTACTCCCAGGCACCTCCGATAGCTTATTTTGCAGGAAATACTCAACTGCTTTGACGTCGTGATTGATTTTGGATTCAATTTTTTTTACTTCGACTGCATCATCTAGAGAGAAATCATCAATGATTTCTTGCAATGCACGATTCATTGAGTCAGGCATTGTTTTGATGTGTGTGATGTCTCTTTCTTGGGCTAAAAATTGGAGCCATCTTATCTCAGTGATTACCCGATAGCGGATCAGCGATGCCTCGCTGAATAGATCTCTTAAAGCAGCACACTTTTCTGCATATCTACCATCTATTGGTGATAATGTTTGCAGTTGATGTTTTTTCATGAGAACCACTTCTACTTACAAAAGTGAATCATACACTAATCTTACTTTCGTGACTGCCATTCTGTGTGTATTATCGTATATGGAGATTTGGAGTAAAACATGAGTGAAAAAGGCTATCGCGTGGAAAAAGACAGTATGGGAGAGATTAAAGTACCTGTTGATAGACACTGGGGGGCTCAAACACAAAGAGCCATTGAAAATTTCACCATTAGCGGTATGACAATGCCACCCGAATTTCTGCAAGCATTGGGCTTGTTAAAATGGGCTGTTTCATCCGCAAATTTCGATCTAGGCCTGTTGGCAAGAGATAAATCTGAGGCGATTGGAAATATTGCACTCAAAATAGCACAAGGTCATCATTTAGAGGACTTTCCAGTTGACGTATTTCAAACCGGCTCCGCAACCAGCACCAACATGAATATCAATGAAGTGATTGCCAATTTGGCATCGACAAAAAATCTCGAAATCCATCCCAATGATGATGTAAATATGGGCCAGAGCAGCAACGACGTTATTCCCACAACGATACACATAGCAGCAAGCATTGCTGTTCGAAACAATCTTCTTGATGAATTAAATCATTTGCAAGAAACCCTCGAGAACAAAGCGACAAGTCTATCTGACATTGTCAAGACAGGACGTACTCACTTAATGGACGCGATGCCTGTGACCTTTGGACAGGAATTAAGAGCCTGGGCAAACCAAATCAAAGCTGCTAGAGGGCAATTTGAGGAGACTTTGCCCAAGATAGAACAACTGGCAATAGGAGGAACAGCAGTTGGTACAGGAGTTAATGCACACCCTGATTTATCACAGAAAGTAGTGGCTCTTTTGAAACAGAAAACAGGCATAGAATTTCAGTCGGCTCCCGATTTATTCAAGGCAATAAGCTCACAAGACGTTGCCCTTGAATTATCATCAAATACAAGAAACCTTGCTGTGTCTCTGACAAAAATATCCAACGATCTCCGTTGGATGAACAGTGGTCCTCTGGCTGGTTTGGCAGAGATCTCACTGCCCATGCTGCAACCCGGAAGCAGCATTATGCCGGGCAAGGTAAATCCAGTTATCCCTGAGTCGGTGGCCATGGTTGCAGCTCAAGTGATTGGCAATGATGCAACCATATCATTGGCAGCTCAATCGGGTAATTTTCAGTTGAATACCATGCTTCCGGTTATCGCCCACAACTTATTGCAATCCATATCCCTCTTATCCAATGCTTCCAGAGCACTGGCAGATAAGGCAATCAAGGATTTTTCAGTTAACCAGGAGGAAATTGACTCAGTCATTGATAGAAACCCAGTGCTAGCAACAGCATTGAATTCGGTTATTGGTTATGAACTGGGAGCCAAAATTGTTAAGAAAGCTTATGCAGAGAAAAGAACAATCATCGAGGTTGCTCTTGAGATGACTGAATTAGATGAGGGCAAATTAAAAGAGTTATTAGATCCATTTCGTTTGACCAGCAATAATTCTTGATATTGGTCAACACTGCTTTCTTAGCTCATGCTTAACGATATAAGAAAGAGATTTTTCAACAGTCAACCTTCGAGTGACCCAGTCATGCAAGTCATGGATAGGTTGCCTGAAGAAATCGTTGAGAACTACCTTAAAAAAACCCAACTGAAGCACGCAGCAGTTTTAATTGGACTTGTCGATGATCCAAAAAATGGATTAAGTTTATTGCTAACAAGAAGGACTACAAACCTTAAACATCATGCGGGAGAGATCAGCTTACCGGGTGGTTCGTTTGACGAAGATCAAGACACAAATATTCAAAGTACAGCCTTAAGAGAAGCAAAAGAAGAAATCGGCTTGAGTTCTGAACAGACAGAGATTTTAGGTTTTCTTGAGCCACAGATTAGTCTTGGTACTGGGTTTATTGTGACTCCAATTATTGCTCACATAGAGAGCAGTTTTGTTCCTCTAATAGATGCCAATGAAGTTGAGGAGTTGTTTTCCGTGCCGCTAAGTTTCTTTACCAACAATAACAATTTAAATCATGAACACAGAATTTTTGATCAGATCAAATGGTCTGTCTACAGTTACCATTATGAGGATTATCTAATCTGGGGCTTGACGGCTCAAATCATCCGAAAATTCTGCAATAAGATCATTCAATAACCAAGAGAGGTGAAAAATTGGATAAGCTGATAGAAGTTACCAGAGAGCTGAGAAATCCTAAAACGGGCTGTCCTTGGGATCGAGAGCAAACATTCAGTTCTATTTCATACTGTGCGATTGAGGAAGCATATGAGGTAGTGGAAGCAATTGAGGAAAAAGACTATGAGTCGTTGAAAAACGAGCTCGGTGATTTACTTTTTCAAGTGGTTTTTCATTCTGAAATGGCAAAAGAAATGAACTTATTTGATTTTGATGATGTGGTGAATGCAATCTCAGAAAAACTAATTTCCAGACACCCCCATGTTTTTGGCGGAACAACAATTGATGATGTTAAAACTCAGACAGATCTTTGGGAGCGGCAAAAAATTCAAGAAATGGAGCAATCTGGAGAAAAGACAAGTGCTCTAGATGGTATTGGTAAGAATCAGCCTGCCTTGAACCGAGCTTTTAAACTTGGTAAAAGAGCATCTTCGGTAGGTTTTGATTGGCACTCGGCTGAAGACGTCATAGCCAAAATTTCGGAGGAGTTGGAGGAATTAACTTCGGCTCTTGAATCGGGAGAAGCGGCATTGATTGAGGAAGAGGTGGGCGATCTTTTATTTAGTGTTGTTAACATTGCAAGGAGCACTCAGCAAAACCCTGAGACCGCACTGAGAAAAGCAAATCAAAAATTTGAGGCTCGCTTCAGAGGCATGGAAGATCACCTTCACACCACCAATCAAAAACTTGAAAATTTGTCTTTTAATGAAATGGATAAACTCTGGGAGCTGGTTAAGAGTAAAACATGACGTCTCTTGATCAAGAAAGATATTTAAAGCTTAAGAAATACAGTGCGAGATTGTCCTCAAAGCCTGGTGTTTATTGCATGCTTAATGAAAATGGGAAAGTTATTTATGTTGGCAAGGCAAAAAACCTAAAAAAGCGTGTCAGTAGCTATTTTGGCAAAACCACACACCTCCCTAAAACCCAAGCAGTTCTAGCGGCTACAGGCTCAATAGCAGTTACAATTACTAGAACGGAACGCGAAGCCTTAATACTCGAGAATAGCTTAATCAAAGAATACAAACCTCGTTTCAATGTTTTGCTGAAAGATGGTAAAAGTTATCCATTCATTGAGGTCACGGTTAAGGACAATTTCCCAAGGTTTTCATTTCACAGAGGTAGGAAGAATAGGAGTAGGGCGGAGTATTTTGGCCCGTATCCCAATGTCAATGCCGTGCGAGACACCTTGAGTCAATTGCAAAAAATTTTTCGGTTAAGGAACTGTGAGGACTCTTTCTACAGTAATCGTTCAAGGCCCTGTTTACAGCATCAAATTAAGCGCTGCTCAGCTCCCTGTGTGGGATTGATCCAAGAAGATGACTACGCCTTTGACGTCAGTCAAGCTATGGAATACTTAAAAGGGAACAATCAACATGTTTTTGATGAATTTTTGAAGAAAATGGACCAGGCATCGAGTGCACGAGAATATGAAAAAGCTGCTTTTTACAGAAATCAAATTAGTTCACTGAAAGCCATTCAAGCTCATCAATTTGCCGATGGTAAGAGGCCAATAAATTTGGATGCAGTTGCACTTGCTCAGAAATCAGGTATTTTCTGTGTAGCCGTTTTGTTTGTTCGTGGTGGTCGGATCCTCGGCAGTAGAAATTTTTATCCTGCAAAAACAAAATTTGCCTCTGAATCCGAAGTTTTAGAATCTTTTCTTATGCAATATTATCTCGAGCAAGACCCTCCGAATGAAATAATTATGGACCGTAAAATTGATCATTCAAAGGCAATTCAAGAAGCTTTGTCAGAAGGGATGAGTCATAAAGTTAGGATCAAGGAGAACGTAAGAACGGAGCGTAAACGATGGCTTGAGATCGCAACCACCAACGCCGAAGAGTCTCTGTCTATGAAGTTAGCAACAAAGGCAACAACCGAAGCCCAATTGTTTTCTTTGACTGATTTTTTACAACTGGATGGTGTGATTACCAAAGTTGAATGTTTTGATATCAGCCACACCACGGGCGACAAATGCATCGCTGCTTGTGTTGTTTTTTGTCGGGATGGCTTTGATAAGAAACAATACCGCCGATTCAACATTTCTGGGATTACTCCTGGAGACGACTACGCTGCCATTGGTCAAGCAGTAACCAGACATTATGCACGTGCAGTAGAGGAAGCGAAAAAACTTCCTGATTTGGTTGTGATCGATGGCGGCAAAGGACAGTTAAGAATTGCAAAAGAATGCTTGAACAAACTGGGTCTTACTAAGGTTCCAGTGGTTGGGATAGCAAAAGGTCCTGGCAGGAAGAGCGGTGAAGAAAAAATTTTCCTCAACTTACTTAAACAACCCTTGGCTAAAGAACGACATTCACCGGCTATGTATCTGCTCCAGGTAGTAAGGGACGAGGCACACCGTTTTGCCATCACCGGCCACCGTGCGAGAAAAAGAAAAACCCTCCTGCAATCAGATCTTGAAGCAATCGAGGGTATCGGTCCTGCAAAAAAGAAAAACTTGATCCGGCAGTTTGGTGGTATCCAGGAAGTAAAACGGGCTTCGATTGAGGACTTGATAACCATCAATGGGATCAACAAGGCTTTGGCACGGAGAATTTATACTTTTTTCAACGCAGGATAATTTTTCTTCTCATTCCATACTATAATCTCACTATGGGTAGTACATATAACTTTGCCAATCTCCTGACGTTTATCCGAATTGTTTGCATACCTCTTATTGCAGTCATTTTTTTTATGTCATTCGATCTATCAAGGCCAATTGCTGCTGTAATATTTATTGTTGCTGCCCTTACTGATTGGTTGGATGGCTGGGTTGCAAGGGAGTTTAATCAAACCTCAAAGCTCGGGGCTTTTTTGGACCCGGTTGCAGACAAATTGATTGTTTCTGTAGCCTTAATATTAATTGTCCAAAGCGATCCTACAATTTTAAACAGTGTCATTGCAGCAATCATTATAGGTCGGGAAATTACCATTTCTGCATTGCGGGAATGGATGTCAGAGCTCGGGGCTAGCCATCAGGTCTCGGTAACCGGTTATGCCAAGTTAAAAACTGTTTTTCAAATGTTCGGTCTTTCTTTTATGTTGTTCAAGACCCCCATATTTGGGATACCCATTTATTTGATTGGTACACTTTTATTGATTGCCGCGGTTATCCTGACCTTGTGGACCATGCTTATTTATCTGACCAAAGCTTGGCCTGTGATTACAAAAAGCGAGTGAAAACAATGCGAAAGAGAATAATATTGAGTCTTGCCATAACGTGTTTCATGATTCTCATTGGTTGCACCAACGAGAACGAGCAAGTGAAATTTCAAACACTACTAGATGAGGAATGGCAACGGGGTTTGAAAGAAAATCCAATTTATGCCTCTTACATGGGAGATAAGAGTGCCAATCAAGATTGGCCGGACATTTCAGAAACAGCTGTCCGTGATCGACAAAACAAGGTCAGGAATGTTCTTCAGCAAATAAAATCTATTGATCCAAAACGTCTGCCAGAGGCTCAGCAGTTGAATTATCGTCTGTTTCTCTACAACTATGAAAGAGCAGTTTCAGCCCAAAAATTTGATTCCCATTTGTTGGTATTTGGACAAAGAGGGGGCATCCAATTGGAACATGAAACAACGGAAGGGCTTATTTTCCAAAACGGACAAGATTATGAAGATTGGCTGATAAGATTAACCAAATTGCCTGATTTGATAGCAGCAACTATAGAATTGGCAAAGCTTGCTCTTGAACAGGGCATCACGGCACCCAAGATACTCATGGAAAGGGTAGCTAGGCAAATTAAATTGCAACTCAAGGACGATCCAAAAACCAGTCCATTTTACAATATTTTTGAGAGTATCCCCGACAACATCGATGCTAAATTAAGACTTGATATTCAACAACGGGCCCAAATTGTGATCATGGACCAGGTGATTCCTGCGTACGAAGTTTTGGATGAGTTTTTTACCACTAAATACCTTCCTGCTGCCAGGGAAACCTATGGCATCAGTAATCTTCCTAATGGTCGGGAGTGGTATGAGCATCTTGCAAGATGGCACACGACCACCGATTTATCGCCAGACGAGATCCACGAAATAGGTCTGAGTGAGGTTGCCAGGATCAGAGATGAAATGGAGAAGATTATTGAATCTTTGAATTGGCAGGGAACCTTTGATGAATTTTTACATTTTCTCAGGACCGACTCCCAGTTTTACTTCGAAACTCCCGAAGAGCTCCTTCAAGAATATTTAGCTACTTCTAAAAGAATCGATCCCAAAATAACTCGGTTGTTTAAAGTCTTGCCAAGGACTCCATATGGAATCAGACCCATTCCCGAAGAGTCAGCACCGGACACGACAACAGCCTATTACATGCGTCCTTCTGCCGATGGGTCCAGGGCAGGCTATTATTACGTGAATTTGTATCGACCTGAAGTCAGACCCAAGTACGAAATCGAAGTGCTATCGGTCCATGAAGCCGTTCCTGGGCACCACCTTCAAATTGCATTGGCGATGGAACTGGAAAATATCCCTAATTTTAGACGGTACTCTGGATACACTGCTTTTGTAGAAGGGTGGGGATTGTACAGTGAAAGTTTAGGTGAGGAACTGGATCTCTATCAGGATCCCTATTCCAAGTTTGGGGCATTGACCTATGATATGTGGCGTGCTGTACGTTTGGTGGTGGATACAGGGATGCACTACAAAGGTTGGTCTAGGGAGAAAGCAATTGATTATTTCACAGCCAATGCTGCGAAAACAGAACAGGATATCATCAATGAAATTGATCGTTACTTAATCATGCCCGGTCAGGCATTGGCCTATAAAATTGGGCAACGCAAAATATTGGAGTTAAAAAGCAAAACACAACAACAGCTTGGAGAGCTATTTGATATTAAGGATTTTCATCACGTTGTATTGGGGGAGGGTGCACTGCCATTGAGTGTGCTTGAGGAACGGGTAGATCAGTATATTGAATCTTTCAAAAGTTAAGTGGAATTAACTTTACAGCTTGAAGAGTTGTTCAAAATTGGTTTGTAAAAGAGCTCGCATCTCGGCAGTGGTGTAATTTGAATCCTGCATGGTCAGTACAAAGCGCTCCAAGTGACTGTTGGTGTATCCTGGAAATTGGGGTCCATCTGAGCCATAAATTACTCTATCAATCAAATTATTCTCTTTGATAATTCTTAGATAATCAATCAGGACTTTCTCTGCCTTTCTGGCACCCAAAGCCCCTGGCTCCAAGTAAACATTGTCGTATTTTTGGGCCAATTCAATGCACGAATCTAAATAGGTTAAAGCAACTTTGAAACTGTCGTATCCAGAATGTCCGAGAATAAATTGAGTGTCAGGATACCTTTGAATTGTCTCTTCAAGATATTTCGGATCAACGTAAGGGGGTTCAAGTCTTGTGTATGGATTTGGGCTGGTGCCCGTGTGTAAATAAATTGGTTTTCCTAGACGCCCGGCAATTTCATAGACACCATCAAACCGAGGGTCATCGAATCGCATTTGTTGATGGGCGTGAGCCAGTTTGATGCCCACCATGTTGGCATTACCCAGAACTGTCTCAAGTTTTTTTAACTGTTCTTCGCCATCAATATTCCAATAATCAGTTCTCACACTTGCAAAACCCAACAAACGGTCTGCGTGGCCATTGATTTGTTGCTGCAGAAACTCGTTTGATGCAATGCCTGTGGTATCAGGGCTGTAGACGGCAAAAACACCAGCCCTCCTGATTTTAGCTTTGTCCATTTGTTTTAAAATACCCTCGGAAGTCAACCCACTGCCTAACAGATACTTCATTGTGAATCTCAAAAATTTTGGGACCCTCTCAGAATACCTTTCTTTATAGGGTTCGGTTAAGGCATCCCAGGTACCCGTGTGCAGATGCATGTCAATAACATCAATAAACTCGCCTTGGATGGTTAAGCCGTAGGCTTGATCTTCTGCCAGAATTTGCTCATTCCAAGCCATAATGGTTGAGAAAGCCAGTGTAAGCAGCAGTATTTTTGAGGAAAATTTAGCCATTGCCATCGAATCAAATTTTTTCAAATCATACCAAGAATCAATTGGAGCTGCGAATTAGTTACTTGTTAAAGTGTTGAGGGCAAAACCATACATGTCAGATATGTAACTAATCACTTTGTCTTTTGGTGTGCCGGCACCGTGACCTGCACGTGATTCTATCCGAATCAGAATAGGGTTTTGGCAACTTTGTGCAGCTTGCATTCTGGCGGCAAATTTGTAGGAGTGGGAAGGTACCACTCGGTCATCTCTTTCAGAAGTTGTGATCAATGTCGGTGGATAGCATTTTTTCGGTTTAATGTTGTGGTAAGGGGAGTATTTTATCAGAACCTTGAAATCATCTTCTATTTCGGGTGATCCATAATCGCTCTCCCAAGCCCAACCTATAGTAAATTTATTAAACCTCAACATATCCATAACCCCAACCCCGGGTAATGTGGCTCCAAACAGTTCAGGCCTTTGGAGGAGGCTGGCGCCGACCAATAACCCACCATTGGAGCGTCCTTCAATTACTGTTTTACTCGGTTGTGAATAGCCTTCTTGATGTAGGTATTCAGCTGCAGCAGCAAAATCGTCAAAAACATTTTGTTTATTGTGAAGCATTCCTTGACGATGCCATTTTTCACCGTATTCACCTCCACCCCTCAGATTTGCAACTGCAACGATGCCGCCCATCTTCATCCAACTGAAGTATTTGGTGCTAAAATTAGGCAGGATAGGAATATCAAAGCCCCCATATCCGTACAGCAACAAGGGGTTGTCGTTGTTTAATTCAATACCATTCAAGTGCGAGATGAACATCGGGATCAAGGTTCCATCTTTGCTTTTGTAAAACGCTTGCTTACTTGTAAACTCGTCTGCATTGAATCCCGGAACCGACTGAGACCAAATACTTTTGAGTTGCTTGACGGAGAGGTCATACTCAAAAATCTCTGACGGTCGGATGTAGTTGGAGAATGAGAAGAACAATTGGCTCGACTCCGGTTTGGTGGATATGCTTGAGATGGTCCCATTCTTTGGAAAATCCAATTTTTCTATTTTTTCCCCTGTTGTTTGATAAAGCACTACTTCACTTGATATATCCTTCAAATAGTGACAGAGAAAATAACCTGAAGTTATGTGAACCTCTCTTAATGCATGGTTCCGTTCCGGGATAATTTCTTCCCAGTTTTCTTCTTTAGGGTTGCTAATATCAATTGCAATCAGACGTCCCATGGGGGCATTGAGGTCGGTGAAGAACCAGAAAACACTTCCCTCGTTACCAACGAAGTGGAATTGTGCTTTAAGTTCCGGGATGAGTTCGATAAAGGAATCGCTGCTATGATTTAAATTTTGATAGAAAATTCTATTTCTTTCATCTGTGCCTTGACTGACATGGAGAATGAGGTAATTTCCATCTTCGCTCACCGTTGGTCCCCAACCCCAATCCGGTTCATCGGGTCTTGCATAGATTAAAAGATCACTGGATTGTTTTTCGCCAATTTTATGTAAATAAAGCTTTTGATTGGTGTTTATGTCCTGTAATTCAGCCCCAGCTTGGGGTTCTGAATAGGCGGAGTAATAAAAACCAGAATTGTCTTTTAGCCATTCCGCACCAGAGAATTTTGACCAGAGAATTTTGTCTTCCAGGTCCAAGCCACTTTCAAGGTTTCGGATCTTCCAAGTTTTCCAATCTGAGCCACCATCAGAGATTGCATAAGCCAGCAGTTTTGCATCAGAGCTGACACTAACTCCACTCAAAGCAACTGTCCCATCTTCAGAAAATTGATTGGGATCTAAGACCAATTTTTCACTACCTTGGTTATCTTCTTTGTAATAAAGCTTGCTTTGCTGCCAATCTCCGTTGTTGTAATAATAAAAATACTTGGATTGTTCTCGAAAGGGGACAGACTGTGTTTCTTGATCCAATGCCTTATCAAGAATTGTTTTGATCGCTTCTATTTCAGGGAGATTGGTTAAATACTGGTCAGTAAATTGGTTTTGTGATTTAACCCAGCTCTGAGTTTCGCTAGAGTCTAAATCTTCAAGCCATCGGTATGGATCCGTTACTACTTGCCCATGATAGATATCAAAGACGTCAACTGTTTTAGATCTTGGATAATCAACACGAGTGTCAAATCC
>DTSX01000088.1 GCA_012965065.1 Gammaproteobacteria bacterium | reverse complement strand
AAAATCCAGACCGGCAGTGGACTAAAGTATAAAAATCAACACGGTGTTGTTGCAATTAAGGACGGGGTTAAGCAGTCCTTGAACATTCCACCCATACATAGTCAAAGAAAACCAAAATGGTTAAAAGTTTCACTCCCGTCAGGTGAGAATTACCGTGAGTTGCTTCACCAAGTGAAGTCACGTGGTTTAAACACAGTTTGTGAGGAATCCAAATGCCCAAATCTTGCAGAGTGTTGGAGCCACAAGACAGCCACGTTGATGGTTTTAGGGAACATCTGCACCAGAGCTTGCCAATTTTGTGCTGTCGATACAGGCAATCCACACGGTTGGCTGGATCCAATGGAACCCTATAATACCGCGCAGACCGTTGCATTTATGAAATTGAAGTATGTTGTTTTGACTTCAGTCGATCGAGACGATTTAGAGGATGGAGGCGCACACCATATTGCAGAGTGTGTCGTGCAAGTAAAAAAGAAGAATCCAGATGTAGTGATTGAGGTTTTGTCGTCAGATTTTGCCGGCTCCAAGAGCAGTTTGAATATATTATTGGGTAGCGGTTTGAATGTTTTTTCCCAAAACATCGAAACCGTTCATCGACTTACTCATCCTGTCAGAGACCCCAGGGCAGGATACCAGCAGACCCTCGATATGCTGGAGCACAGCTGCAACAAGGGCACCATCACTAAATCAGGGATGATGTTGGGTTTGGGGGAGACAGCAGCTGAGGTGGTTGCAACCATGCAAGATCTTTATTCTGTTGGAGTGAGTCTATTAACGCTCGGTCAATACCTACGCCCCACCACATACCATGTTGCTATGGAGCGGTTTGTCACCCCGGAAGAATTTCACCGGTTTGAGGAGATCGGTTTTGAGCTGGGTTTCAAAGAAGTTGTTGCAGGACCATTGGTCAGGTCTAGTTATCGCGCAGAACGGTCTTTTTTAAAACTTCTGCATCGAGTTTAAAATGATCAAGCACAAACATTGCTGGATTTTCTTAGGCGCCCTGTTTTTGTCAATGGTTTACACACCGTTTGCTCAGACTGCTTTATTGGTAAGCGAGCGGGAGATCGAGATAGAGTCAGAGAAAGCTTGGGAGCAGATGCTGGCCCAAAATCCTCGATCCCGTGATCTAACCAAAAGGGCCCTTGTTCGTTGTGTTGCAAAAAACATCATCAAACAATTGGACGAGCCTTATCGAAGCAGTTCTTGGGAAATTGAGTTGTTTGAAAATCCTGGAGTTAATGCTTTTGCAATGCCGGGTGGAAAATTAGGAGTTTTTTCCGGGCTTTTTGAGGTGGCTGCAGGCCAAGATGAATTGGCAACGGTTATCGGCCATGAAATCGCCCATGTCACCAAAAAGCATTCCTATGAGAGAGCAAAACGTGATATGAGAACTCAAATAGGTGCCACAATTGGCATGGCTATTTTAATGGGCAACATGGCGAGCAAGCAAATTACAAGTCAAGCAGAGCTCAATCAAATAAACAATCAGATAAATACCGTTAATATGATGTCTCAAATTATGGCCGAGTATGGATTAAATCTTCCTTTTAACCGTAGTCAGGAAAAAGATGCCGACAAAGCAGGATTGTTGTACATGGCGAGAGCCGGATTCAACCCCTTGAAAAGTTTAAGTTTGTGGAAAAAGATGCAAGATCAAGGCAATCGACCCAATTTAGAATTTGTATCCTCCCACCCTTCTGACAAGAAAAGGATTAATGGTCTTTCCAGTCAATTGTCAAAGACACTCAGCGCATACAATGCCGTTGCAAGAAAACCCAGTTGTGGTTATAGAAGATGATTCCTCTTGGTGATGAAAACCCAACCCGTTCGAAACCTGTAGTAACCATCGCATTACTCATTATTTGTTGCTTAATTTACCTCTGGCAACTGAGTTTAGGCCAGGAAGGTCAACGGGCTATTTATGCCCTAGGCGTGATTCCAGCAAGCCTTCTTGAAGGCAGAGCATTGCCTGTCAGTTTGCAATGGGTTAGCCCTGAGATGACGGTGATAACATCGATGTTTTTGCATGGAGGATTTTTGCATCTTGCAGGAAACATGCTTTACCTTTGGATTTTTGGTGACAACATCGAAGATATTTTAGGCAAAGTTGCTTTCGTTCTGTTTTATCTGGCCTGTGGAATTATTGCTGTGTTTACCCAGGCAATTCCGGAACCAGATTCTACAATTCCCATGATAGGAGCCAGTGGGGCTATTTCTGGGATACTCGGTGCCTACGTGGTTTTCTTTCCCAAGCACAAAGTAAGAGTGGCGATCCCATTTGGATTTTTTATTCAAATATTGCGCCTTCCAGCCTATGTTGTTTTGTTGTTCTGGTTTATCTTTCAGTTTATCAGCAGCATAGGTGCAGGTACAGGTGGCGGGGTTGCTTTTCGTGCACATATAGGAGGGTTCATCGCCGGTTTGGTGCTTGGACCTGTTGTTGCGGTATTAACAAAACGCCTAAGAAAAACTACCGAGTCAAATTAATAAGGAGAAAATAATGTTTAAGCAAATTTGCCAAACTCTGATCATCATGAGTGTTGCAGCCGGCTTGGCTCTACCAGAGCTATGCCATGCCCATTCTCTGGAAGGTATTATTTCAGGTGAGCATCGATCGGACGCCAATAAGGCCAGAGACCCTTACAGGCATCCGCAACAAACCTTGGAATTTTTCGGTCTGCAGAAAGATATGACTGTCGTTGAAATATGGCCCTCTGGAGGTTGGTATGCTGAAATCATTGCACCATACTTAAACGAATCGGGGCAATATATCTCTGCAGGATATGATCCAAATGACGAAGTTGAGTATTTTCGCGATAGTGCAGCTGAGTTTTTTGACCGATTAAATCAGGACCCGGATCTTTATAGCAATGTGCAACATACCGTTCTTAAACTACCCAACAGAATAGAAATTGCAGAGTCCAATTCGGCTGATATGGTACTGACTTTCAGAAACATTCATAACTGGATGGCACGCGATCAAGCAGATGCAGTTTTTAAAGGCTTTTTTAGAGTACTCAAACCAGGGGGTGTTTTGGGCGTCGTTGAGCACAGAGGAGACCCTTCAGTGCCACAAGATCCTGCGGCTGAATCAGGGTATGTCAATCAGGAGTATGCAATTGCTTTGGCAGAAAAGGCTGGATTTATTTTTGAAACATCCTCTGAGATCAATGCAAACCCCAAAGATACCAAGGATCACCGGGAAGGTGTTTGGACACTCCCCCCAACTTACAGCAGCTTGAATGATCAAGAGAAGAAGAGCTATGCTGATATTGGGGAAAGCGACCGCTTTACTTTAAAATTTCGAAAACCAGAATAACTGACTATTACCAAATGCTGCGTAGTTTAATACTGGTTTGCTGCCTATTGGCTTCGGTTGTTGAAGCGGGAAAAGAACCAATGGTGATTATTATATCCATGGATGGTGTTTCCCATAACATAGGAGAAAACCTTTCCTTAACAGCGTTTAAGCGTATGGAGAAATTTGGGATCAAGGCTGATCATATGATTCCTGTCTACCAATCGACGACATACCCTGCCCATGTTTCTATGGCAACCGGTGTCTATCCCGATCGTCATGGGATTCTTCACAATTCTTTTATAGATACCCAACAGGGCCGATTCAGTTACGATGCCGATGCCAATTGGATTGAAGTGCCGCCCATATGGGTGCTGGCCGAGCAACAAGGTATCAAGTCTGCGGTTTTTTTCTGGGTGGGCTCTGAAACCGATTGGCATGGTGTCGGAGCCTCTTATCGCAAAGCCCCCTTTGATCCCAATATCAAAGAAGAACAAAAAATCGAGCAGATCCTTAAATGGGTTGATATGGACAAGGTCAATAGACCCAGATTGATCATGAGTTATTGGGATGGGACCGATGACTTGGGACACATTGACGGTCCAGAAAGCCCAAGAGTTTCTCAACAGCTACGGCGACAGAATAAACTTTTGCAGGATTTAATCACCGCCATTGATGTCAGGGAGGCATGGGGACACCTTACACTCATTGTGGTCAGCGATCATGGGATGGCTGAAGTGAACAACTACATCAATTTAGAGCAGTTATTGAGAATTTCAGGAATCAAAGCAGAAATTTCAGCAGGGCCTGCTGTAGCACATATTTTTTTGCAAGCAGATGACATCGAGCAAGCTAAAGATTTTTTAAGCAAACAGGAACATCTTGCGGTGTACACAAAAAAAGGTCTTCCGGATGCATTTCATCTTAATCACCCATCAAGAACTGGTGATATTGTCGTGACCACAGCTGCACCCAATATGTTTTCAAGTTATGGTCAACCGAAAGGCATGCACGGTTATCGACCAGAAACACCAGACATGTGGGGTATTTTTTACGCCTTAGGCGCAGCCATTGAACCCAAAAAGATAGGGCCAGTTCATCAAGTCGATATTGCTCCCACAATTGCAAATATCTTGGGCATTGAGATGCCTGACGACACTGAGGGTCGGGTAATAAAACTGAGAGAGTAGGCGGATCAATTAGCCAACAATCCAGCCGTACTGATTGTTGCTTGGAAGGCCGCCTTCTTGCAGGTAAATTTCTTTTAATTGTGCCATTCTGTCCACAGAAATCTGACGCCTGGTTTCAGCCACATCAATGTTATAGATTTTTGCTGCATTGAGCCCTAAAATTTTTGCTTTATCATCATCGGTAATTGCGGCATAACCAAATTTTTCCTGCATCTTTTCAGGAATTTGGAATCGTCTTAATGCTTCTATTTGCCACTGTGGGGAACCCCACCAGATTGAATCGGTGCCAAATAAAATATGGTCGGAACCAAATGCTTGGATAATTTGACCCAGTAGGTGGGCACAGATTCTTGGATGAGTAATCACTGTATGTCCAAAGGTAGTGCCAAGTTCCATATAAACGTTGGTCATTGCAGGATTATTGATCCGGTCCCGACATAAATCGGTCGTCCATGGAAGGTAACCTGTCCCATCCAAGGAGGCATCTTCGGAAGGCAGGTTGGGGTTGTCAGCTTTGAATCCAGAATGATAAACGATAATATTTAAGTCCGGGTGATCTATGGAAACTTTTTTTATGTCTCGGGGGTTGGTGTAATCCGTCACTCCAGGTTTCAGATGTTGGTTAAACGGGAGTCCTTTATGAACACAGACTGTGTTTAACCCCCATGTTTTGATTTTCTCATAAAACGGATAGATCAATTCTTCATCGTCCATCCACCAAGAATATTCACCGCCCATGTTAAAAACACCGGTATAAAATTTCCAAGCATCAATTTTAAGTTCCAATGCTTGTCGTTCAGCTTCCTCAAGAAAGTTTGGAATATAGGGGGCAATGGGCCCATGACACACCATCCTTTGGGAACCTGACATTGCATTGACTGTATTTCTAGCTGTCACCATTTCATCAACATTAATCACATCGAGCAATTTAGATGCCACACCACTCAAACATGCAACTGAAACCTCGCTGTCGAGAAAAACTTCCTTAACATAATTATCAAAGTTTAAATCTCCTTTTTTAGGTTGTTTACCTCGGAGTTCTTCGTTGTATATCCACGCCATTGTTTTCCCTCTAAAGAACAAAGGCTCTGTTTTCCCCGTTGCTACATGATGGGTTTGCACATCAAAAATAAATTCTTTTTTTGGCCACAGTTCAGCGTAAGCCGAAGAGTCTAAGGCCTCATCAGCATGGACACTAAAATATTTACCGAAGACTTGGTTCATAGCCAAAAAAGCCACGGCCATGCCGCTGGATGTTTTCAGAAAATCGCGGCGATTGAGACCTGCTTTTTTTCCGTATTGCGCAGCCAAATTTTGAATTAAATCTTCAACTTGTTTTTGCTGCTTGGTTTGTGGCCTGGGCAAAAATTCTTCGTTAGAAACTACTTGTGTAGGGATAGGCGAGCGTAGGTCCTCTTTATGATCACGATGAAATTTTTTGATCCACATTCGTCAAATCCCTATTTTGATGGCACTGTCTCACCTTGGATTGCCACTCGATGCATCAAGCGATGCGACTGTCCAAAATCAAATATTCCTTTGTGAGCAGTGCATCTGTTATCCCAGAATGCAATCGAATTATTTTCCCATTTGAAGCGACAATACAGTTCTGGTTTTTGGATGTGCTGTTGTAGGAATTCTTTTAATATTTTATTTTCTTCTGCTGTGAGCTCTTTGAAATGGGAAATTAAAAGTTCACTATAGAACAGGCATTTTTTTCCCGTTTCTGGATGTTTGCAAACCAAGGGGTGTTCATTAGGAGGCGTTGCTTTTCTCGCCATTTCATAGCCCTTAGCTCCATAGGTTTCCAAAACAGCGGTCAAATTTTTATGAAAGTTGTCGTGAATCGCAGTGAGACTTGCACATAATTTCTGCATTGGTTTTGACAGTGATTCATACGCAGCATATAAGTTGACCCAAGCTGTATCCCCTCCAACATCAGGCACATCCAGCGCATACAGTACAGCACCTTTCAAGGGTTTTTCCATGAAAGAAGCATCAATGTGCCAATTAACGTCCGAGACAATTCCCCCATAAAGACCCGGGTATTCTTGGACGTAAACGTTGGGATAACCATCGAGGGTTGGCATATAACCAGGCCCTTGCAATTCCCCAAAATTCTTGGTGAATGCAACATGTTGATCTGGTGTTAATGTCTGATCCCTAAAAAAGAGCACTTGATGTTCCAGCCAAGCTGATTTGATTTCTGTCAATGCTTTCTTGGTCACAGGTTCACTGAGGTCAACTCCAGATACCTCGGCGCCCAGTGCTCCTGAAACAGGACTAATCTCAATAATTTTATATTTCATAGCTGTTTATTTCTCACTAGGTTAAACCTAAAAATTATCCAAGACAAATCTCAATTCAAATGGGGCTTTTCTTAATGGGTTTGATCAAAAAAACATTAATAATGGCAATTAGTGTAACGACTGTGACGATCATAAATGGCAACAAATAACTGCCAGTATCGGTTTTAATTTGGCTCAAAAGATTGGTGCCCAATGCTGCACCCATGCCATCAATGAATGTTATGATCCCAAGAATTCTACCTAAATATGCTGGACCAAATATTTCTACCGCTACCAGTTGAATCATACTGAAACTGCCACCAAATCCCAGACCAAAGATCACTGTGAAGAGACTTAATTTCGTACTGTTTTTTGTCAGCGTAATTTGATTGAAGTCGTAATCAAATAACAACAAAGTACCTAAAAACAGGATGATGGAGGTCATTAACAGAACTGTTCTTTTTGGAATTGTGTCACTGAGGGCACCAAAAGCTAATTTCCCAATAAAACTAAACCAAAACAATGTTGAAAAAAGGAGCACCGCCTGCTGAGGAGAAAATGCCGCTTCTTGCTCAAAAAATATAGTAATTTGACTGTTGACGCCTTGGATCGAGAACCAAAGACAAGCTGACCCGATGCCAAGACACCACAGTGCCCTTGATTTCAAAGCAGTCAGCAAAGAGACACTGTTGGAAGCAGCATCGGTTGGTTTCAATGTTTTAGGCAGGCCGTCTGGCAATAACCCTAAGCTTGTAGGTGTTTCTTTAATGAATGTATAAGCAGGTACGACTGCAAAAAACCAGAAGAGAATACTGAGCAATCCAAATCCCCATCGCCAACCCCAATCTGGGTTATTGACTATCGGTGAAATCAATAACGGCAGAGTGGCACCGCCCAAACTTGAACCAGCTACCAGCATGCCAATAACTTTGCCCCGATGTTTTACGAACCAATTTGACACAATAATGACGTTGACTACCAAACCGGAAAAGACAAGACCAATAGCCAGTAAGAAATGCAGTTTGTAAAGATCGGATACAGAGTTAGAAAGGGGGTAGAGGCTGTACGTGACTGCCATCAGAACAATGCCTATTCGCATTATTTTCAATGGACCGAACCTGTCAATCAGCATTCCAGCAAAAGGAGCAAATAAGGAGGCAAAAAGTAGGGTAATGGTAACTGTCAGACTAATTTCTGCTGCACTCGAGCCAAAGTCTTCCATCAATCTAGGAAAGAGTGTTTGAGGGACAAATAGAGTCATTGCGTTGGTAAAAAAATAAATTAAAGTACAACCTATGGCGACATACCATCCATAGAAAACCTGAGCTTTGCTGTCATGCATTTACACTACTTCCATTTAAGAATTAATCAGCCGCTGTGTACTCTTAATGTGCTCCGCAATCTTTAATCATTGATGGCCACAAACGACTGCTATAATGCCTTATATGAGAAATGATTCTGTTGCAATAATCAATGCAAATATTGTCAATGAGGGTTCAATTTTTCAAGGAGACCTGCTGATCAAAGCCGGTCGGATTATAAAAATTGGATCTTCCATTCACACCCAAGTGGGCACAAAAGTTATTGATGCCAAAGGCAAGTACCTGTTTCCAGGTCTCATCGACGATCAAGTGCACTTTCGAGAACCTGGGTTGACACATAAAGGTGGCATATTGTCGGAATCTGCCGCTGCAGTCGCAGGCGGTGTCACGAGTTTTATGGATATGCCCAATGTCAAACCGGCAACAACAACCCGACAATTATTGGCTGAAAAGTACACATTAGCTGCAGGAAAAGCCTATGCAAATTATGCTTTTTATTTGGGTGCAAGTAACACTAATATTGACGAAATTAAACAACTGCAAACTGGTGAAACCTGCGGTGTAAAGATTTTCATGGGCTCTTCTACTGGCAACTTGCTTGTGGATGATTCCCAGGCTCTGGAGGAGATTTTTGCCCAATGCCCAGTACTCATTGCAACCCATTGTGAAGACAACCCAACCATTGAAAAAAATTTGGCAGAGGCACGCCAGCGATATCCGGAAGGCAACATTCCAGTCTCTGAGCATCCCCATATACGATCCGTTGAAGCTTGTTATAAATCTTCCTCTAAAGCGGTCGCGCTGGCTAAAAAACACGGTAGTAAATTGCATGTATTGCATCTCACATCCAAAAAGGAACTGGATTTATTTTCATCTGGAGATCCCTCCAATAAGAACATAACTGCAGAAGTATGTGTCCATCATCTGTATTTTGACGACAGTTATTATGAATCGATGGGCTCAAAAATTGTGTGCAACCCAGCAATCAAAACCTCAACTGATCGGAATGCTTTGATTGATGCGGTTAGAACTGGAAGTATCGACGTCATTGCTACCGATCATGCCCCGCACACACTGGAAGAAAAAGCCAAACCCTATCCCGATCACCCAGCTGGATTGCCTTTAATTCAGCATTCATTACTTGTACTTTTGGATTTTTATCTAAAAGGTGAATTGTCTTTGGAAACCATTGCCGAGAAAACCAGTCATGCCTTAGCAAATATTTATGACATCAAAGATCGCGGATTTATCCGAGAAGATTATTGGGCAGACTTGGTTTTAGTCGATTTTGAAAAAACAACAAAGGTTAATTCAGGAAACATATTGTATGATTGTGGTTGGTCCCCATTTGAAGGATATGAATTTAACTCGTTGATTGATAAGACTTTTGTGAATGGTGAGCTGGTCTACACCGATGGAAAATTAATCACCAAACCTTCAGGGCTAAAAATCGAGTTTGGTTGATGTTGGGAATCCATCTTAAAGGTTAAAATCTCGTTGTTTTCTGTGCAGGATGTGTTAATTTTCAACCTGTAATCTTTTTATGGTTGTAAAGGTAGAAAGAAAAGTAAACTAAAAGCAGTTAGATTTAAATTTTCGGTTATCTATAACGTTTTATAAAAAGCGCCTCAAAGTTGTCATAAACAATGCAACCCACCAACACCAAAGACCCCCAGTACTATCATAAGGTAGTTGACTGTCAGTGGGGATGCCCTGCACATACCGACGTTCCAGGATACATTCGATTGATCGCTCAAGGTAAATACACGGAGTCGTATATGTTGAATCGTGAGTCGAATGTTTTTCCCGGTATTCTAGGAAGAGTCTGCGATCGACCATGCGAACCAGTTTGCAGAAGAGTTAGGGTGGAAGATGAGCCCGTTGCAATTTGTCGGTTGAAACGTGTTGCAGATGATCTTAAGGGTGATTATAAGCACTTATTACCTCCAGTTCCCGAAACGAAAAATGGCAAAAAAATAGCATGCATAGGAGCTGGTTGTGCTTCTTTGACAGTGGCTAATGACTTGCTCCCTCTGGGCTATGAAATTGATCTGTTTGAATCTCTTCCGGAAACAGGAGGTTTAATCAGAAGCAATATCCCAAAATTCAGGCTACCTCCTAGGGTTATCGATGAGGAGTTCGATGTGATTGTTGAACGTGGGGTCAATCTGCACTTGAATCATCCTATTGAGAGCATGAAAAATCTGTTGGAGGAAGACTATAACGCCATTTTCGTCGGTACTGGGGCACCCAAGGGTAGAGAGCTTGACTTGCCTGGAAGATACGAAAGCGATCAAGTCTTCGTTGGCATTGCTTGGTTGGAATCAGTGGCATTTGAACATATTGACAGTGTTGGTGAAAGGGTTGTGATTATCGGTGGCGGTAACACCGCCATGGATTGTTGTCGATCTTCGCTCAGGTTAGGGGGCAAGGATGTCAAAGTGGTGTACCGTGGATCCAGGGACCGCATGAAATCTTCAGATTGGGAGCTGGAACCTGCCTTGGATGAAGACATTGATTTGATTCTGAACCATTCACCAGAGGAATATGTGGTTGAAAATGGGAAATTGGTGGGCATGCGTTTTGCTAAACTCAAATGGGACCAGGACGACAATGGCAAATTGACTTCAGAGAAAATTGACGAAATTGTCATACCCTGCGATACCGTTATTCTTGCTATTGGCCAGGAAAATACATTTCCTTGGGTGGAAAGAGACATAGGTATGGAGTTTGATCAGTGGGAGGTTCCAGTGGTGGATCCGGTTACTTACGAATCCACAGTCAAAGGCGTGTTTTTTGGAGGCGACGCAGCATTCGGGCCAAAAAATATTATTGAAGCAGTTGAGCACGGGCATCAAGCAGCAATATCCATCCATAAATATTGCAATACCGAGCCACTAACAGATCGGTTGGATTACGGAATGAATCTTATGTCAGCAAAAATGGGTCTTCATGAGTGGAGCTATAGTAATGATTACGATTATGACAAACGATTTGAGGTGCCCACTGTACCCATGGACAGCCGATTTAAGGATATCAACATTGAAGTAGAATTGGGCTTTGAACCAGGACAATTTAGACGGGAGGTTGAGCGGTGTTTGAATTGTGATATACAAACGGATTTTGTCGCAAACCTATGTATCGAGTGCGATGCTTGCATAGATGTTTGTCCTGTGGATTGCCTCATGATCACTGACAATGCGGATGAGGATGTTCTTCGCAGTAAAATTAAAACCCCTGCAGAAAATCCTGAACAGGCCCTCTTTGTTTCCGAGGATTTACCACACACAGGCCGGGTGATGCTCAAGGATGAGGATGTTTGTATCCATTGCGGTTTGTGTGCAGAACGATGCCCAACTGCTGCTTGGGATATGAAAAAATTTGAATTGCTGATTCCCTATGCCATGGATGAAGATAAACAAACAAATGCGATGCAAGCAGAAGCGGTTTGAAGTGAGTACAGCAAGTCACAATAACTTCACAGTCAAGTTTGCTAATGTGAATGGTACCGGCTCATCCAGTGCAAATGGGCTATTCATGAAAAGTATTTTTCGGATGGGGATACCCGTTGTGGGTAAAAATTATTTCCCTTCAAACATACAGGGCCTCCCAACTTGGTACGAAGTCAGAGCCAGTGAACATGGTTACCTGGCGCCCTCAGGTGGTGTCGACATCATGGTGGCAATGAATGCAGAGACTTATGCAAAGGATCTTGGAGAGGTCGATCCAGGCGGTTACCTGCTCTATGATTCTACGTGGCCCAGAAACATACTGATGGCCAGAGAGGACATCACAGTTTTAGGGGTTCCCTTAGCGAAAATGTGTAACGAGAATTTTGACAATGCAAGGGCTCGTACGTTAATGAAAAACACTGCCTATGTAGGCAGCTTAGCTGCTTTGTTGAACATGGAAGTTGCCGTCATTGAACAGTTGCTTTTGGATATTTTTGGATCCAAAACCAATCTCATTGAGGCAAATAAATCAGCACTTCAGCTGGGCTATGATTATGCAAAAGCTAACTTTATCTGCCCCCTCCCGTTTACCACAAAGCGTGAAAACAAAACAGACGGTTATATCATGATTGATGGCAACGCTACCGCTGCTTTAGGCTGTCTCTACGCGGGTGCGACAGTTGGTTCTTGGTATCCCATTACACCTTCCACATCCCTCATGGATTCGTTTACGAGTTACTGCGATTTTTTTCGCAAGGATGAAGCAACTGGAAAAAATAAATATGCCATTATCCAGGCCGAGGATGAATTGGCAGCCATTGGCATCGCCTTGGGTGCTGGCTGGAATGGATCCAGGTCTTTTACCCCTACCAGTGGACCGGGAATTTCATTGATGAGTGAATTTTTAGGATTTGGCTACTATGCTGAAATACCAACCGTGGTTTTTGACGTTCAAAGAACTGGACCATCAACGGGTATGCCTACCAGAACCCAGCAGGGAGATATTCTAGCTTGTGCATATGCTTCCCATGGGGATACGCGCCATGTATGTCTGTATCCTTCGAATCCAGAAGAGGCATTTCACTTTTCAGTCAAGGCTTTTGATTTGGCAGATCAGTTGCAAACACCAGTGATTGTTCTTTCAGATCTTGATATTGGCATGAATGATTGGATGATCAAAGACCTTAAATGGGATAAAAATTACAACCCCAATAATGGCAAGATATTAGGCGTCGAAGAACTGGAAGGGATGGAAAATTTCCACCGCTACCTTGATAAAGATGGCGACGGCATCCCTTACCGAACAATACCTGGCGTTCATCCAAAGGGCTCCTACTTTACCAGAGGCTCGGGTCACAACAAGCTGGGTCTTTACACAGAAGATGCCCAGGAATACCAAGAACTAGTTGACCGGCTTTTGGTGAAATGGGAAACAGCAAAGAATTTAGTCCCAAAGCCCATCATTGATTTTTCAGATTCCAACGATTACGCAATTCTCTGTATAGGCAGCTGTGATGACGCAATTCGAGAAGCAAGAGATACGTTGACCAAAAAAGGCTTGGCTTTCAATTATTTAAGGATTACTGCATTTCCATTTTCCAAGGAAGTGGAGGAATTTTTAAAAGCGCATGAAAAAATTTTTGTCGTCGAGCAGAATCGTGATGGTCAATTGTGTAAACTCGTTGCCATGGAAACAGGCATTCACCTGGAAAAGTTAGATTCAATCAGAATGTACGATGGGATTCCCATCTGTTCTAGAAATCTTGTTCAGGAAATATTAAACCGGTTGAAGGAAGACGAGGCAGCATGAGTTACATCAAAAAACCAAAAATTTTGCGAGACAATGCTAAGCGCAATGAACTTGGCATGACTTATACCGATTACGAAGGCTCAATGTCAACCCTGTGCGCGGGTTGTGGGCATGACGCAATTACAGGCGCAATCATTGAGACCGTTTTTGATCTAAACATCCCTCCACACAGGATGATTAAATTAAGTGGTATTGGTTGCTCTTCCAAAACCCCAGCATATTTCGCCAACCAATCGCACGGTTTTAACGCAGTTCATGGCAGAATGCCATCCGTTGCTACAGGGGCGCAATCTGCAAACAGCCAGATGTACTACATTGGTGTTTCTGGAGATGGTGATACACTTTCAATTGGTATAGGGCAGTTTGCACATGCCATCCGGCGTAATTTAAACATGCTTTATATCATCGAGAATAATGGTGTTTATGGCCTGACTAAAGGGCAGTTTTCAGCCTCAGCTGATATTGGATCCACTGCGAAAAAAGGAGCACCAAATTTACAAACGCCAATCGATCCATGCCAAATGGCAATCTCCTTGGGAGCTACTTTTGTAGCCCGAAGTTTTTCTGGCGATCGAGAGCAATTGGTGCCCTTGCTTAAAAGCGGTTTAATGCATAGAGGTTTTGCCCTGATCGACGTTATATCTCCCTGTGTTACATTCAATGATCATGAAGGTTCCACCAAGAGTTACATCCACACAAGGGAACATATAAATGAGGCTGTCTATACCGATTACATTCACCCGCTCAGCGAAATCAAGGTCGATTACCCAGAAGGCTCAACGCTAGAAGTTGATCTCCACAATGGGGGCAAGGTCATACTGAGTAAAGCTCATAAAAACTACAGCCCAGTGAATCGGAGCGATGCCATCAGAAGTGTTCGTGAGTCAGACGATAGGGGTGAGATCCTAACTGGTTTGCTTTATATTGATGAGAGCCAGGCAGATTTTATTGAAAATGAAAATACAATTGAAACTCCGCTCAATGAACTTTCTTATCAAAACTTGTGCCCCGGTTCTGAAAAATTGGCGAAACTCCAACAACGCTACAAGTAACGATCCGGTTTTAGTGACAACCGTCCGAATTGCCAGAGAAAGTTCCCATAAGTCAATTCTGATTACGCTGACTTGCATTTTTTTGAGCAGTGGAGTATCGGCTGCTCCCAGCGCCAAGGAATTGCCGCAGAGTTTGGCAAGTATTCTGGCGGAACAAGGAATCCCAATAAACACTCTCAGTCTTGTTGTGCAAGAAGTGAATGCAAACGAGCCCATTGTTGCTGTAAACACAAGAACACTCAGACAACCAGCATCTTTAGCAAAATTATTTACCACTTTTATAGCTTTGGATTACCTTGGCCCTGGTTATCAATGGCACACCGAAATATTCGCTTCAGATTCAATACTTGATGGCTCGACCCGTTATCTGTTGTTCAAGGGGTCTGGAGACCCATATCTGACAAAAGAAAACCTCTGGTTTATCGTTAATGAGCTCCAAAACTTGGGTCTTGAAAGTATTGAGGATGGATTATATGTGGATCAATCTTATTTTGAGGCCAATCAATCCAATTCTGGTGATTTCGATAATGACCCATTACGCCCTTATAATTTAATGCCCTCAGCACTGTTAGCAAATTTTAATATGGTTGATTTTACCCTGGTACCAAATAGTGCAACAGGGTCAGTGGATATTTCTTTCAATACCCTGCCTACTAGCGTGATCTTTGATAACCAAATGAAATTGGGAAAAGGGCATTGCCCAAATTTTATGGATTCAGTCGCGTTTAATGAAACCCAAAGTAATAAGGTGGTGACAATTTCAGTTGAGGGCTATTTTCCAGAGGATTGCCCCAAAATTGAGCACGAGCTTTCACTAACAAATACCAATCATTACTTCCACAGCATTTTTTCTGATTTTTGGCATCTGTCAGGAGGAGAATTCCACGGTTATATTGCAGAACAGGAAAAGAAGAAAAATCTCGAAAAACCATTGCTGGTTTATAAGTCACCACCGTTGACAGAGATTATTCGACGCACCAACAAGGAGAGTAATAATTTCATGAGCCGTCAAATATTCTTGACACTTGGCAATCATCAGCAAAATAAGGTTGCTACTTTAGAACAATCACGCATGGTTGTACGTTCGACGTTGGACAAATATGGAATCGATTTTGAAGACCAGTTTATAGACAACGGCTCTGGATTATCTCGACAAAACCTTGTTCGTGCTGAAACCTTGTCTCAATTACTCATGAAAATTTATCAGCACCCATTGCGTGCTGAGTTTGTCTCCTCTCTGCCCATATCAGGTATTGATGGAACAATTAAGAAACGCTTTAAAAAATTCCCTCTCAAAGAAAGAATGCACTTAAAAACAGGCACCATAGACGGTGTCCAAGGCCTTGCTGGATATGTTCAAGGGCTCTCAGGTAAGGAATACATCGTGGTTTTTATGCACAACGATTTTTCAGAATTTACTTATAAAACGAAACCGTTTCAAGATGCTTTTTTAACCTGGGTTGTGCAAGACCACAAATGGTAGTCAGTAAGGATTGAACGCTTTTAATTTTTTACCATGGAGACTTTTAATCTCCAAACAATCAAAACGCAAATAGTAAAAATATATATCACAGCTTCTATTTCGACCGTCTTTGCCTGCCAAAAATAATGCCAAACTGCTAAGACAGCAGAAGTGTAAACAATGCCACTGATTGTAGATCTATTTTTGTTGAACCACGTTTGTAATCGTTTGTGTGAAGCTATACCCACAAAAAACAAACACAAAAACCCGCCCCAACCAACAATCAGATAAGGGGTTTCGATAATATCTACGATGATAATTTTAATGTCACCACTTTGGTCAATTATTGCGTAGCTTAAAAAATGCATGAGGGAGTAAAAGAATGCCACCAGACCAAGTGGTTTAGGAAATTGTCGAAAAAGTTCAAGGCCTGAAAAATAACCAAGTGGTGCTAACAGCAGGACAACGATTAAAACCCTCAAGCCCCATACACCGGTTGTGTGAATGATTGTCTCAACCGGATTGGCACCAAGACCCGCGTAAATACCAAACGCTTTCAAGCTGAGATCAAAAAAAGGGATAAGGCTAATAAAAATTATCAATCGAACTGTGTGTTTCATCTAATCGCTGGGCAATCTACTAAGTTGGATGGGTTGATGGGAAGTGTCTAAAAATTCTTTCTTAAATCTAGGTTTCGGTACAAACCAGACACTTCGTCTGCATAGCCATTGAACATGAGGGTGGGTTGTTTTGCGCCAAACAACCCGGACCCGATACGTCGTTCTCGAGCTTGGCTCCATCTTGGGTGATTCACTTCTGGGTTTACATTTGCAAAGAATCCATATTCATTTGGGGCTGCTAAATTCCAAGTGGTCTTCGGTTGTTGCTCTTCAAACGAAATATTGACAATGGATTTAATGCTTTTAAATCCATATTTCCAAGGCACCACCAGACGCAAAGGTGCACCGTTTTGGTTGGTCAATTCACGCCCATACAACCCCACAGCAAGAAATGCCAAAGGGTGCATTGCCTCATCTATGGTTAACCCTTCAACATAAGGCCAATCTAGGATTCGTCGTTTTTGACCGGGCATTTCGTTGGGTCTGAATACGGACTCAAAGACGACGTATTTGGCTTTGGAATTGGGTTTCAATTTTTTGATGAAGTCCATCAGTGAAATACCAACCCATGGCACGACCATTGACCAGGCTTCAACACAACGCAGCCGATAGATCCGCTCTTCAAGTTGATTCGACGCAACAATATCTTCGTAGGCAAATGTTCCGGTATTCTCAGCCTCCCCAGTTACCGAGACCGTCCAGGGTTTTGGCTTGAAGTTACGGCTGTAACGATAAGGATCTGATTTGCCCACACCGAATTCGTAAAAATTATTATAGGTGGTAATTTCCTCGAAACTATTGACTGTTTCTGTTGTCGAGAATTTGGAGTTCTTTTCAAACGTCAGACTTGCTTGATTGATTTTATCGTTTTCGGCCAGAACAGATGACACGGGGGTGTATGCTGAGAGTATCCCAAGTGATTTGATCAAGGTTCTCCGATTAAGATAGGTTTTCTCTGGGGTGATCTCAGAAGACTTTATTTTTTTTTCATTCTTGATAAGAAAAGGCATTGCTTGATTTAGTTATTAAATTTTTCACTTTCAATTTTCGTATATTAACTGATTCGAAGATAGACACAAAAAATCTCTGATGAGACAATAGCCCCAGTTCATCTATATTACACACGCATGCAATTCCGTTTATACACAATAGTTTGTTTGGTGCTGCTTGTTCTAAGCTGTGATTCATCCACTGAATCAGATGTCATTGAGATGACAGTGGCTGGAACAGCAATACCAAATACAGTTGGAGAAGCACATTTTCTCAACTTTAAAACAGCGGTTGATGCACAATCACAAGGTACCCTCAAGTTGAAAATGTTGGTGCATGGTCAACTGGGCTCCGAAGAAAATTTGGTGTCTGGACTTAGGAGAAACCGGGTTCATTTTGCCAACTTGTCAGCAATTATAACTTCAACCTTGATTCCAGAGACAGCGTTGCTTTATGCTCCCTATCTTTTTGACAATGAAGAAGAGGCTGATTTCGTTTATGACAATTATCTTACTCAGATATTTACTGAGCTCCTTGCTGCAAAAGGGTTGCAATTTATATCTTGGAGCGAAATAGGTTTTCATAATGTCTATGGCAAGGAACCCATCTTACTTCCAGAACATGCCAAAGGTAAGAGATACAGAGTTTCAGCAAGTTTGAGTTCACGTTATTTTGCTGAAGCCATCGGAGCAGATTTGATTCCCATGGGGTATGCTGAAATTGTGCAGTCCTTGCAAACGGGCTTGATTGAAGCAGGGGACAATTCAGTTGCTTTATACGCGAAAAGAGGCATTGATCAAGAAGCACCGCATTACACCCTAACCCAACATTCACTGGGGATGTCAATTATGGTCGCGAGAAAAATTTGGTGGGATCAACTGACCCCCAGACAGCAACAGATCATCACAAATGCATGGCCCGAAGCAAAAATTTTGAGGCAATCACTGCGGGCTGAAGTGGCGAGAGATCTGGCAAACGCCGCATCGCTGGGGATTGTGGTTCATGCACTATCGGAATCGGATCGTGAGCTTTGGAAACAGGCAACACAAGGGCAAGCAGAACGCCTGGCTCTTGCAATCGGTGGGCAGGCTACAGAAGTTCTTGATCTGATTTTAGAAGGAAAAAAACAGTTCCGATTGATGTTAAATTAACTAAACATCTTCACATATATGAACGTTTCAAATAATTATAAAAAAATCATTTTAATTGTTGCCATGATCAGTATGGCGGGCGTTACTTTTGGAATCACCATGCCTTTGAGCACCTTAACTTTAAAGAGTTGGGGGATCAGCAGCACTTTGATAGGCCTAAATTCTGCAATGCCAGCACTTGCAGCAGTTTTAACAACTCCTTTTATGCCAAAGTTTATTAATTATTGGGGGCAAACAAATGTCATTAAATTTTGTCTGGTCCTGGTTGCAACGTGTTGCATTTGTCTGCCTCTTTTTCCTGATTTATTCAGCTGGTTTATTTTGAGATTTTTACTTGGGGCAGGGGGCACTGGCATCTGGTTGTTAAGTGAAGTCTGGATTAACGGTTTTGCTGAGGATCACAACCGAGGAAAAATAATTGGCGCTTATTCTGCGTTGTTGTCCTTGGGATTTATTGTTGGGGTTTTGATGTTTTCAGTCATTGGGGTTGAGAGCAATACAGCATTTTATCTTGCTGCTGGGTTTATACTCGTCGCTGCAATTCCCATATGGACAATGTCGGATTTACCCATCAATGAGATGGCAGATGACATTTCTATGTGGAATCATATGGTTTCAAGCCCTGGACTGATGGGATCGAGCTGGATGATGGGGTTTTTGTATGCTGCAACAGCTTACTTGCTTCCAATTTTTGCTCTTCAATTTGATTTAAATTACGCCCAATCATCCAGAACTATTGCTTGGCTTGGTAGTGGTGAATTAGCCATGCCTCTTTTTGTTGGTTGGTTTGCCGATAAAGTCGATAAAAGAAAATTAATGATTTTCATAGCTCTGGTTACCATAGCAACCCTGTCAATCATGCCGTTTGTTTTTGCTGCACCGTTAATGCGTCTGGGCATCTTATTTGTTTTGGGAGGCGCAATTATGAGCTTCTATTCTCTGGGGTTGACCATGCTTGGGCAAAAATTCAAAGGCAGTTTATTGGCATCTGCCAACGCCAGTTTTATTTTCTTTTTATGCTTAGGGGAAATCATTGGTCCGCCAGTGATTGGGACGGCTATGGATCTTTTTGGGACTTTTGCTTTCGGTTGGTCAATGGCGCTGTTTACTCTGATCTACTTGGTGATTTTCATCTCCGCTGGGAGTAGAACCGAGATGCAATCTAGCTAAGCAATAGGATTTTCAAGAGGTTTATCTTCAATCTCAGGCGCAGTAAATTCTTCAATGGCTTGTCGGTAATAAAACTCATGCCTGATAATCAGTCCTTTGCTCGGTTGAGCTTCAGCATCAATGTAGGTTGGCCGATATATTGTGCTCTTGATTGCCGATACAGCTGCTCTATCCAATAGCCCACTAGGATCGGACTCTATAATGTTAACCCTCTTTGTTTTCCCTGTTGTTTCCACATCAAATCTAACGGTTAAAGAACCCTGTTTGTAATCCTTTATGTTCTCAACGGGCTGATCAATCGGGTATCTTTTTGGAATTAAAATACTCCTAACTCTTGCTGGTTTAGAGAACCGTTCTTCTATCTCGGGTCTTAGTGTGGAATCTTCTTCGATTAACTGCCAGCAATCTTGATATGCTTTGACAGCCGATTGCCCCCGGCCATAGCTGGTGTAAGTGTCGCCCAAATCAATGAGAATCTCTAGCTTCAAACGAAGGTCTTGATTCTGACTCTCGGCAAAGAGGTTTAATGCCTTTTTCAACGGACTGACACTATCGTACATACTGATCCCCTCTCTTCTGTGGGAAAAAGAAATACTTTGCAGGGTCTTGATTAATGCTTTTGGCTCCTGATCTTCTCGATTCTGCTGTCTGTCCAAGAGTTCTTCATACACAAGTCGCGCTGACAATATTTGTCCTGATCTTTTATACCAATTCGCAAGCTTTAATAAGGATTCGTCAACCTTAGTGTTGTCTCTGCCAAAATGATTATTGTAAATGCCTAGTTGAAAACTTTGGTGATGGTTTGCCTCTTCCATGTTGCTTAATCCGATAAAGCTCTCGGTTAATGAGTCGTGAATTTTAATCTGTTCCAAATTGTAAAAACCGCTATTTACCCAGTTGATATGGAGGGCCCGTTTAAAGATTTCAACCGCATCGTTGTATTGTTCAGATTGGTTAAGAGCCAGTCCCAAAGCGACTAGTGGAGAGATTAACTTAGAGGAGATAACGTTTTCTGCTTCGATCAGAGCAATGCATTCGGTGAAGAGTTTTATAGCTTGCTCAAAATCACCGATCATAAAGTAGGAACTAGCCAGGTTATTCAAGGGACCAATCAATTTGAGGCTTGCAGGGCCATATATTTCTTGAGTGATGTTTAGGATTTCTGATGCTGCTAAAATACTTTGTTGATAACGTTCTTGGTCGTATAAATTTAAGAATTTCTGTTGCAGTTCCACCCTTTTGTCCAAGAGTTCTTGTTGTGTACCTTCTTGGGCAGAGGATGAAAATGAGATAATAAATACACTCAAGAGCAGAGAACTGAGAGCAACTTTAGAACAGTATTTTTGCAACGTACTACAATCCCGATCTTAAAAATTCTTTTTATGCTGTTTGATTTTAATCTATCATAAATACTACACAGAATGGTCCGTACACGCTACACCAAAACATGATATTCGATTTGAACAAGAAAATTGAGATGCCCGATCCCAAGGATGCCTTAACGGGGAGAGATCAATCTTTAACCGTCTCACCCAAGCACTATGTAAATGGCCAAGATGTGCAAGGACCTTATCCCAGAGAATGCAAAGAATTGCACGTAGCCATGGGTTGTTTTTGGGGTGCTGAAAAATTATTTTGGCAACAACACGGTGTCTATTCAACCAGTGTTGGTTATATCGGTGGCTACACAAAAAATCCAACTTACCAAGAAGTTTGTTCCGGAAACACCGGTCATACTGAAGCCGTTTTAGTTGTGTACGACCCAGCAATGGTGCTACTCAGAGAACTCCTAAGAATTTTTTGGGAAGGACATGATCCCACCGAATATATGCGACAAGGCAACGATATAGGCACACAATATCGTTCCGCTATTTTCTTTTCTGATGAGATCACTTTGGATCTGATTAATCAAACTAAGTCTGAATACCAAGAACGGCTGACTGAATTTGGTCGTGACAGCATAGTGACGGAAATAAAGCCACTCGAAGAGTTCTTTTTTGCTGAAGACTACCATCAGCAATATTTAGCCAAAAATCCAAATGGTTATTGTGGTTTGGGGGGTACTGGAGTTTTTCTGGAAGGGTAAATGCTAGTTTAAAACTTTATAGCCTCTGCCTCTCAAACAACGTCTAACTATTTGTTCTTTTTCTCGAACCGCTCTAATTCCCGATTGGGCACCACCGGAAACAGCCCCGACCTCGATGGCATCTCTCCTGGATCTTACATCTTCCGTAATCGCTTCAATCACTGCTCCTACGGCAGCCCCTGTTACCGCACCTTTTGCTATACTTTTTCCAGTTGATATATCCTCCGCAAAAGTGGAGCATTCTTCCAGATCCAATTCATATTGGGACATATTGACCCCTTTGGTGTCGACAATAGGTTTGCCACTGCCGGTGTTAAAAATAGAACCTGATTGGGTGGCAATACAGCCTGAGACAAGACACAAACACAGCAGATAGGCAAGATGTTTCATAAAGTCTGTCCTCGTTCAGCAATGAAATAAGGTTAACAAACAACTGTGAAGAAAAAATGGTTTCTCACAATGTTGATGGTATATGTAACTAACTGTAACTTACAATGCGGTATCTGTGGCATTTCGTAACCGAGAAGGTACAATTCTTTGGACTGAAAAAATAATATGAGCAAGAACACAAAAATAGTACTGGTATTGGCCGTTGTTGCGGTTGTGATCTATGTGGTTATGGGCCGTGAACAAGATCCAATTACCGTCAGTGCAGTTTATCCCGAAATCAAGACCGTTGAGCAAACCGTGTCCAATACAAGAGCCGGTACCATCGATGCATGCAGACGTTCGAAAATGTCACCGGCAATAGGCGGGCAAATCGCATTCTTGCAGGTCAAGGAAGGGGATCTGGTGCAAAAAGACCAAATACTCATTGAACTGTGGAATAAGGAATCAAAAGCGAGGGTTAAAGAATCAAAAGCGAGGGTTAAAGCTGCTGAGCGAAGCGCTCAACAGGTCTGTATTTTATCGGACAGAGCGCAAAGAGAAGCCAAGAGAAAAACAGAGCTTCTGGAGCGTGGGTTGGCATCAGAAGAAGATGCTGAAACGGCAGTTAGCAATGCTGAATCACAGTCTGCGGCCTGTGATGCCGCCTTGACTCAAGTTGAGGTTAATCAAGCATCTGTGGAGGTTATTGAGGCGTCTTTGGAAAGAACCATGTTGATTGCCCCCTTCGATGGCATCATTGCTGAAATAGAAGGCGAGTTGGGCGAGTATGTTACCCCTTCGCCGGTGGGAGTTGCCACCAAACCCACGGTTGATTTGATCGATAGCAGCTGCATCTATATCAGTGCACCTATTGATGAGATTGATGCACCTGAGGTTGTGTCTGGAATGACAGCCAGAATCACCATGGATGCTTTTGGAAATCAGGAATTTCCGGCAACCGTTAGACGTGTAGCACCCTATGTTCTCGATCTTGAAAAACAAGCAAGAACCGTCGAGATCGAAGCTATTTTTGACAACCCAAACCAGACCCTATTGCCAGGATACAGTGCTGATATCGAAGTCATTATTGATCGCGTTGAAAACACACTCAGCATACCAACCCAAACGATCATGAGAGATAATTTTGTCTACGTGATTGACACAGAGACGATGACACTTACAAAAAAACAAATCGAGGTAGGCATTGGTAATTGGCAGTACACAGAAGTTACCAATGGGTTGAGTGAAGACGACCAAGTTGTTTTGTCTGTAGATCGAGAAGGAGTCAAAGCTGGAGTAAAGGTTGAGGTTGAAAAGGATGATGCAGAAGAATCCGAATCCGAGCAAAACTCTGTGAGTGTTTCTATTGGTCAATGATCCAGTTAAAAAATTTATCCAGGGAATTCCAAGTAGGTAACCAGGTTGTCCATGCGTTGGATGCTATAGATCTATCGATTTCACAGGGTGATTATGTATCGATCATGGGCGTATCAGGATGTGGTAAAACAACTTTACTGAATATACTGGGCTTGCTGGATACACCATCCTCTGGAGATTACATATTATCTGGTATTAACACATCAGAAATGAATGACGATGAGATGGCAAATATAAGATCCACAAAAATTGGATTTATCTTTCAATCGTTTCATTTAATACCTAGATTAACGGCTGCAGAAAATGTCGAAATTCCCATGATTTTAGCGGGCCATTCTCAGAAAATGAGAGCTGAAAAAGTTGCCAAAGCCTTAGCCAGAGTCAATTTAACAGATCGATCCGATCACAGGCCAGAACAACTCTCAGGTGGCGAAAGGCAACGGGTTGCCATTGCTCGGTCCATTGTCATGGAGCCAGAAGTTTTATTGGCAGACGAGCCTACTGGAAACCTTGATTCAACTTCAGGATCGGAAATTGTTGAGCTCATTGAAGAACTCAATCAAGGGGGATTGACGCTTATTTTGGTAACCCATGACAAAGAAATTGGCAAAAGATCAAACAGAGTTATTAGATTGTTGGACGGCAAAATAATCTTTAATCAAACGCAGCAAGGAATATGAAATTTTCTGATCTACTATTTCTTGCTTTCAGCTCACTGATTCGATATCCACTGAGAACGATGATGTTGTTAATAGCTACATCCATTGGTGTAATGGCGGTGATATTGCTTACCGCAGTCGGTGAAGGTGCCAGAGACTACATTACCAGTGAATTTAGGGACTTGGGAACCAATTTAATTATTGTTATTCCCGGAAAACACGAGACATCAGGCGGTGGTGGGCCGGCTGATTTTGCAGGCCTTGCTCCACGGGATCTAACCGTAGAGGATGCAATCAGCTTAAGACAAATTGACACCATTAAAGCCATTGCTCCCATTGTCCTTGGCGAAATGCCTGCATCCTTTGGTGGCTTTGAGCGCGATGTTCCAGTGATTGGAACTACCCCTGAATTTTTGAGAGTCAGACGATGGGAAATGCGTGAGGGTGATTTTTTGCCTGGAGTTACTTTAGACAGGTCCCCACCAGTTTGTGCCATTGGTAAGGAGGTTGAAAAAGAGTTGTTTGGCACCTCAAGAGCAATTGGTCAGTGGCTGCGTGTAGGCGATAGACGATGCCGGGTAACTGGTATTATTGATTCAGATGGCAGAGCCATTGGTATCGATGTCCAGAAAATTGTCGTTATGCCCGTAAGCTTGGTGACCGCATTGTTCAATCGTCCCTCCTTATTTAGGATAATTGCCGAAGCCGAAAGTCGTATTTACATGGATCAGATCAAGAAAGATATCATTAGAATCATAAAAAAACGCCATCAAGGCAAAGAAGATATAACCGTGGTTAGGCAAGATACGGTGATGGCATCTTTTGACAACATTTTTAATGTATTGACTATGGCTCTGGCTTCCATTGCGTCGATCAGTTTATTTGTTGCCGGTATTTTAATTATGAACGTTATGTTGGTCGCAGTTTCTCAGAGACAATCAGAGATAGGACTACTCAAGGCGATCGGGGCGAAAAACCGACAGATTAGCAATCTCTTTTTAACTGAAGCCATCCTCTTATCAGGATCCGGTGCCATCTTGGGACTGATCCTGGGACACTCCATTACCCTGTCTCTTAAAACCATTTTTCCAACTTATAATTTTCTACCGCCCACATGGGCATCCGTCGTTTCCTTGTTTGTTGCCCTGATATGTGGAGCTCTATTTGGTTTAATCCCAGCTAGGAGAGCTGCAAAATTGGATCCGGTGATCGCATTGTCTGGTGAGAAATAAGATGAAGCTTCAAGATCTTTTTATTTTTTCATCTTACTCCATTATTTCTCAAAAAATGAGGAGTTTCTTAACGTCTTTGGGCATAGCTATCGGTGTTATCTGCGTCATATTTTTAACCAGTTTGGGAGAAGGATTGCAATCCTACATCGTTTCTCAATTCACACAATTTGGAACCAACATCATCGGGATTTCTCCAGGAAAAACAGAAACATTCGGAATGCCACTTGGAGCTATTGGTGGAACAGTTAGACCCCTAACTTTTGAGGACGCAGAGGCTTTAGAGCGTTTGCCCGTGATTGATGTTGCGGTTCCATTGTCAGCTGGCAATGGAGAAATCGAATATGGGAAAAAAATGAGACGGTCGATGGTTGTTGGAACGGGTGCTGATTACGATGTGATCGTGAATGCAACTGATATGCTTGGTGAGTACTTGCCTCATGATAACCCCAAATCACCTCGATCCTTAGTTGTTTTAGGACCAAAATTGAGAGATGAATTATTCTACGATACCAATCCACTTGGGGAAATAGTCAGAGTCAATTCTGAGCGTTTTCGTGTCATTGGTGTCTTACCCCCCAAAGGTGATTTTTTAGGCATTGATTTGGACGATGCTGTTTATATTCCAATGGCAAAATTTCAAACCATGTTTAATAAAAACACATTTCAAGAAATCGATGTGGTTCATTATGAGAACATTCAAGTAGAAGAAGCGGTGGCTTCGATTAAGAGACTAATGATCGACCGACATGGTGTTGAAGACATTACAATTACAACACAAGCACAAATGCTGGAAACGTTAGGAGATATCATGAAATGGCTGAAATTCACAGTTGCAGCATTTGGTGGAATCTCTCTGCTGGTTGGTGGCGTTGGCATTTTTACCATTATGACCGTTGCCGTCAATGAAAGAACCTCAGAAATAGGAGTGTTAAGAGCAGTCGGCGCGTCGCGAAAAAAAATCCAAGATGTGTTTCTTTTGGAATCAATTTTCTTAGCCATACTCGGGGCGGCTCTAGGATTGTTGATCGGTTTTGCCGCGGTTAACGCAGCCTTAATATTCTATCCAGACTTGCCCATTGCCATCGCTTGGGACTACATTGTTTATGCTGTTGTTATCTCACTTGCAATCGGTTTATTGGCAGGTTTTTTACCAGCAAGGGCTGCCGCTCAACTGGATCCAGTTGAAGCTTTGAGAACGGAGTGACAATTTTTGCAGAGGTATCT
>DTSX01000087.1 GCA_012965065.1 Gammaproteobacteria bacterium | reverse complement strand
TGCTCTGTTGTGGGCGGGCTGTGGTATGAAAGGATAGATCAATTCATTGCCAATCAATTTTTAGAGTCTGCAAATTTTTCAATCGCCCAAGAAAACTATATCAGGAAAGCCACACAGGAATTCAAGTACTGGAACATAAAAAACGAGTTGCCAGAATACAAAAAACTGCTCCTCCGATTTAGGCTTTTGGACAGCGAAACACGTGTTGGTGAGATAGATGAGATTTATGAAAAAGGAGGCGTGCTTGGCAACAGAAGCAGAAATTTCTTTGTTCCTTATTTAGTCGAATTAGGTAAAACCCTTACAAACAAACAAATCGAAGAAATAGAAACACATTTTGATGGATTGATGGAAGAAAGGAGATTTGAACTAGGCAACAAAACAAAAAATTACCAAGCTGCTCTAGAAAAAAGTTTCGTAAGGTTCTTTAGGCTGCTGGGTGTCAAGCTGAACGATGAACAAAAAAACACCGTCCGGCTTCTGTCTTCTGAGTTAGAAGACACCAGATATCAGTTAATCAATGACCGAATAAAATGGAATCAACAATTTGTAACAATACTCGTTTTAAGGCAGGAGAAAGATTTCGAGCAAATCTTGGCTGACCATATCAATTCATTCAGCTCTGAAGATAAAAATACAAGGACAGCGATTAACCAGATTACCGCAGAAATCCTTGCCTCGCTTGATGAAAAACAGAGGGCAAGATTTCAAAAAAGGTTGGGGGTGTTTGTAACTTCGATCGATCAGATTCTCGCAAGACAAAATTAATCGGGATTTTCTATATTGAATTAAGAATGGTCTCTTGAATCAACTCTGCCGCCTGCCTCGGATTCACTGCATTTTTTATCGGGCGTCCAACCACGATATAATCGGCTCCTCTTTGAAATGCCTGCTCCACCGAAACTATTCTTTTTTGGTCATCAGTAGGTCTGTTTTCAACCGGTCTGATACCAGGGGTTACAATCAGCAACTTATCACTCACTTCGTCTCTGATGTATTCAAGCTCCATGCCGGACGCGACAATTCCATCACAACCTGAGCTTAGGGCTCTTCTTGCTCTTGAGACCACAAGTTCTTGGACATCACATGCAAATCCCAGATCTTTGATATCGCCTTCATCCAAACTAGTCAGTGCGGTTACTGCAAGAATTTTTAGATCGCCTTTCTCTGCAGCTGCAGCCTCCATCATGCCTTGATTCCCATGAACGGTTGTAAAATAGGCGCCCCTTTGACTTAAACGCTTAACTGCCTTGGAAACTGTGGCTGGAACGTCGAACAGTTTTAAATCAACGAACACTTTTTTCTCATTTTGTACCAACCAATCAAGGAGATCAAAATACTCGCCTGTCATCATTAATTCCATGCCCGCTTTATAGAACGTAACAGCATCCGCCAGTTCGTTGACCAGTGCTTTTGCCTGATCCACTTCAGCAACATCAAGTGCGAAAATTAAACGATCCTTTGAATTGATATCCATATTACGAAGCTCTCAGTAAATTGGTCAAATCCTCTTTGGCATAATCTGCGGTAAGAAATGCTTCGCCAATTTTTTTCAATAAAACCAGTTGTATCTTTCTGTCTTTGGCTTTTTTATCGCTTTTCATGGCAGCCAATAATTCAGTTGGATCTATACTTGGCAGCGATATTGGTAAATTGGCAGCGGTCAAGGCCTCCTCAATATTCTGAACATCTTCTGGTGTGATGAGTGACATATTTTCTGATAATCGAGCGGCTAAGACCATGCCGACGGCAACAGCATCTCCGTGTGTCCAATTGCCATAACCGGTTAGTTTTTCAATAGCATGGCCAAATGTATGTCCGAAATTGAGCAAAGCCCTGACTGATTGCTCTTTTTCGTCTTGAGCAACTATCTCTGCTTTAATTGCACAAGAGCGTTGAATGGCATGTGCCACTGCAACAGGATCATTGGATAAAATCTGTTGAATGTTTTTCTGTAACCACTGAAAGAATTCTCTATCATAAATCAGTCCATATTTAATAATTTCTGACAGTCCTGCGGAAATTTCAGTAGCCTTTAGCGTCTCTAAAAATCTGCTGTCACAAATTACGCATTTAGGTTGATGAAAACTGCCTATTAAATTCTTACCGGCTTTGTGATTAACAGCGGTTTTACCCCCCACCGACGCATCCACCTGGGCGAGTAAGGTTGTAGGTATTTGTATAAAATTAATGCCCCTCATAAAGATAGATGCAGTAAAGCCTGTGATATCTCCAACCACGCCTCCCCCCAATGCTATTAATGTGGAGTCTCTTCCAAGTCCTGCTTCCATTAGCCGGTCAATGATTTTGTGTACGGTTTTAAGTTTTTTCTCTTGTTCTCCATCAGGAAGAATGTATTCAATAACATTCATGTTCGAAAACAGGTCAGAAATTTCGTTTAAATACAGCGGGGCAACAACCTCATTGGTCACAATTGCAATGTCTTTTCCGGCTATATAGCCCTCAAAATTCTCCAGCGACAAACTGGCGCCTTCTCCTATAAAGATAGGGTAGCTGTTGTCCTCAAGGTTTACTGTTTCGATGTGCATCAAAATTCTCTATAACCTGCTTTGCCAGGCTGTGGGAATTGTGTCCCTCAGTTTTAACAATCGTATCAGCTATTGACTCGTATAAGCTTTTTCTTTTATGCATTAACTCTTGGAGCTTCTTCTTTGGGTCCACGTTTTGCAATAAAGGTCTTTTCCCGCTTGGTCTCGCTCTCAAGACTTGATCCTCTAGGCTTGTTTCCAAATAAACCACAAAACCATTGCTCGCCAAACAACGTCGATTTTTTTTCGATTCAATTGCTCCTCCTCCGGTTGCTAAAACAATGTTTTTCTTTTGGGTAATGGCTGTGACCAGTTTTTCTTCCCTTTTACGGAAACCCATTTCACCCTCCACATCAAAAACATATGAAATATCTACCCCTGTACCTGCTTCGATTTCCTGATCCGTATCATGAAATTCTTTGGCAAGGATTTTAGCGACAATTGCCCCAACACTGGTCTTCCCAGATCCCATAGGACCGATGAGAAATATATTATTGTTGTCGTTTTCTAGCATTGTTTCCAAGCGGTTTAAGGTTGCAAAGACCTTATTATTTTAAGGCATAAAATGGGATATTGTCTTTAAAACTGGATGTTTTTTGCTTAGCGCTGATCCAAGGGAATGTAATTTCTTTTTTTAGGCCCTAAATAAAGTTGTCTTGGCCTGCCAATTCTTAAGCCTGGATTGGCCATCATTTCACACCAATGTGTTGCCCAGCCCACGACTCTTGCTAACGCAAACATAACCGTGAACATTTCCTTTGGCAGGCCCAAAGCTTGGTAAATAATGCCTGAATAGAAATCTACGTTGGGATAGAGGTTGCGATCAATGAAGTACTGGTCATGCAGGGCAATCTCTTCCAATGCCAATGCCAATTCCAGCATTGGATTGTTGTCTTGACCCAACTCATCCAAGACCTCATGGCATGTTGCTCGAATGAACGCAGCCCTTGGATCGTAGTTTTTATAAACACGGTGTCCGAAACCCATTAACCTGAATGGGTCGTTTTTATCCTTGGCTTTTTCAATAAAATGGCTGATTCTATCTTTTGATTTGATCTCATTAAACATTCTCACCACAGCTTCATTGGCGCCGCCATGTAATGGGCCCCAAAGTGCAGCAATGCCTGCAGCCATAGCGGCATAGGGATTGGTTCCTGAGCTGCCGGCTAAGCGTACGGATGACGTGCTGCAATTTTGCTCGTGGTCTGCGTGTAAAATTAACAAAACATCTAAAGCTTTGGAGAAAACTGGGTTTACCTCAAAATTGGGAATGCCACCAAAAAATAAGTTTAAAATATTTGCAGAGTAGTTGAGTTTCTCATCATAAGATCCTACTGTTTTTTTGTTTATATGGTTCAATATTGTCGCTGCCAGTATGGGTACCTTGCCCAGAACTTGGAAGAAAAATGCTTCTCGATCTTCAGGTTCTCTCACATTGATGTCATGGTGGTAAATTGATGATAAAGAGGCCACTGATGTGATCAGCATGCTCATTGGGTGGGCGTTTTCCGGAAACGTGTCAAACAGTTTTATCACGCTCTCTTCTAGCAGCATGTTTTGTTTAACTTTTAAGCGAAAAACATCGAGTTGGTCTCTGGTAGGCAATTCACCATGATATAAAAGATACGAAACTTCTAAATAGGTACTCTCTTGTGCCAGCTGCTCAATTGGATAACCACGATAAGACAATACGCCAGCTGTGCCGTCAACATAAGTAATGTAACTCTCGCAGCTTGCTGTGGATGAGTACGATGGATCAAAGGTGTACAAACCGGTCTGAGCACTGAAATTCTTTAGGTCTACCACATCCGGCCCTACTGAGGGCTCTTTGAGGTCCAAATCTACCCGACCACCGTTGTAGAGCAGACCAATGGTTTTGTTTTCTTTACCCACTAGTTTTCAAAGAAAGAATAAAACTATTCTCCATAGATAACACGGCTTTATTCTTTGGTGCCATAACGTCGTCTAAATTTATCAACCCTGCCAGCTGTATCAACAATTTTCTGCTGGCCAGTATAAAACGGGTGACATGCCGAACAAACTTCAATGCTTAAATCTTCCTTTAGCGTTGACTTGGTTTGAAATATATTGCCACACGAACAGGTAACTGTTATTTCGTTGTAAGCTGGATGTATGTCTTTTTTCACTGTAAATCTCTGATTCTCAATCTTGAAATTGCAATATATTCTATGCTTATTTTTGAGGCACGCAAGCATAACCACTAGACAATTAATTTTCAAGAAATTCTAGTAACAGTTCTGTGATCGGTTGGAAAATTTTATCCACAAAATCTGTGGATAACTTTGTGGATATATTTGCTGCAGTCGTTCAAAAGCCAACTTTTACAAACCAGCGTGACTTTGTATAAAAAAGCAACACTTTTTTAAATTTTATTTATATTTCATATAGTTATTAAGCAATATTACTGTAACCTATTTAAATTACTTGCTATCTTTATAATAAATTTTCCATACGTGTCGCGTCTGTGGGTAATTTTCTATACTTTTTACCGCTGCTTTGCAAAACATTCCATTTTAAGATCAAAGGTTTATTGAAATATCTATGCGTCAGCGTGTGTTTTGGTAAGGTTTTTAGCTTCCACCCAGATAAGACTTTAAAGACTGCATTGCCTTACCCCTGTGACTTATTTTATTTTTTTGATCCGGCTCAAGTTCTGCAGCAGTTAGGTTGGACTGTAAATCCACAAAAACAGGGTCGTATCCAAACCCATTCTTACCTCTTCTTTCTTTAGCAATGTACCCTGCCCACTCTCCTTCAAAAAAAACAGGCTGATCATCACTGCTTGTTCCTAAAAAGGCAACCACGCATCTAAATCTTGCTGTCCTTTTTTCAGTGGGTATGTTGTGCATTTTTCTGAGTAATTTATCAATGTTGTCATCGTCCGATGCATTATCTCCAGCAAATCTTGAAGAATAGACTCCCGGTTGATTGTTGAGGGCAACAACCTCAAGTCCGGAATCATCCCCTATAACGGGAAGACCAATAATGTCGTAGACTGTTTTGGCCTTTAACAAAGCGTTTTCCTCAAAGGTTGACCCTGTCTCTTCAATTGGAGGTATATCAAATGCTTGTTGTAGGATCACATGAAATTGATTCCCCAACAGCATTTGAATTTCTTGTGCTTTGTTGCGGTTGTGGGAAGCCAGTACTATTGTTTCAATACACACACAATTAACATTACAATACAAGTAGGTTTGATACAGTTGTTAATTATATATCCTTAATGCTTTTTTATGGTTGACAAAAACAGGAATTTAGTAGTTATCTCGGCTCCTTCTGGCACGGGAAAAACCACCATTGTTAGACACCTGATGCAGGAAAATAAAAACATCAGGGCATCTGTTTCTTACACAACCAGAAACATACGACCCAATGAAACCAATGGTCTTGATTATGTGTTTGTTACGGTAAAGACGTTTGAATCAATGATCATACAAAACATGTTTCTCGAATTTGCAAATGTGTTCGGCCATTATTATGGCACGCCAACAAAAGAAACGCTGGAAGCGCTAAACCAAGATTACACACTGATTCTAGAAATTGATTGGCAAGGAGCAGAACAAATTCGCTTAAAACGACCGGGGTCTTTGTCAGTTTTTTTGTTGCCTCCCTCTAAAGAAGAACTAAAAAAGAGACTGACAAGTAGAGCCATGGATTCTACTGACCAAATAGAATTACGCTTTCAAGAAGCCATAAAAGATATTGAGCAATACAGCTATTTTGATCGCGTGATTGTCAACAATGATATTGAGTCCACATGTGAGGAAATTATGTCTTTGGTTAACAGCCCTCACACAACCAAACCAGCCGTTAGCGGAGAAGCGCTTGCGGTCATCAAGAGCTTTACTGAGCTGGGCGGTGAAAAGATTTGACTTATGCATGGAACTGAGTAGCCTTACCCGCTCTTCATAATTTTTAACGGATACAATGGCTCGAGTTACAGTAGAAGATTGTCTTGAACATGTTGATGGCATTTTCAATTTAGTAAAAATAGCCTCAAAGAGAGCAAGAAGAATTGCCAATGGGGCGGAGACCTTGTTGGAAGATGAAGAAAATGATAAGCCCACAGTTCTTGCCCTAAGGGAAATCGCTGCAGGGCATTTGGACAATGCTCTATTCCATGCTACCCAAAATGATCTGGAAAAAGAACTTGCCGAAGAACTGGCTAAATCCCTAGAGGAATAAGCATATCTGTCCCTTTCTTTCAGACTAAACCCCCAAACAATTTCTAAAACATTGCTCTGGATTCAATAATTCTTTTGGCCAAATAACGCTAGAAGATACCCATCGAACCATTCCTTGAGTAAAATAGAGGTTATTAGATAGTTGTGTTGGCATGGAACAGTTCTTAGAAAAAGCGGCAGAGATGCTGGACCGAAAACCACCCAAGCCTATGAAACAGTTGCTGGATGGTTTAGGTTATCTCGACGATATTGATCATCAGCTGATCAAGAAGGCTTATGTCTATGCCAGTATCGCCCATGACCATCAATCCAGAAGAACTGGGGAACCCTACATTCACCATCCTGTGGCAGTCGCCAGAACACTTGCGGAGCTTAATTTAGACAAAGAATCCATTGCCGCTGGGTTGCTTCACGATGTATTGGAAGACACAGCGTTAAGCACCGACTTCATAGCCAAAGAGTTTGGAAAAGAAATATTAACTTTGGTTGATGGGGTAAGTAAATTGGATCAAATAGAGTATGAAGAAAGCAACCAGGCACAAGCAGAAAATTTCAGAAAAATGATGCTGGCAATGGTTAAAGACATACGCGTGATTTTAATTAAGCTTGCAGACAGGCTGCACAATATTCAAACTCTGCATGCACTTGAGCGAAAAAAACAATTCAAAATCGCCAAAGAAACACTGCAGATTTACGCTCCAATTGCAAATCGGCTTGGCATTTATCAAATGAAAACTGTCCTGGAGCGTGAGGCTTTCCGCTACGCCTACCCTTGGCGATATAAAATCCTGCAGAAATCATTAAAACGTAAAATTGGAAATCAAAAACGAACGCTTGGAACAATTGTTGGAAGAATTAGTAGAAACCTTAAA
>DTSX01000086.1 GCA_012965065.1 Gammaproteobacteria bacterium | reverse complement strand
ATTGCGATGCACAGGGTTCTGCTTATGTGGATGCTGCGATCACCCAAGCCGATCGAGCCGTGTGGGAATTGCTGAGTTAGTCACTCCGTAGGCTTGGTTTAGATAAATTCTTCTCAAAGAACTTTTCCATAACTGTGTAGAGCTCAACTCTATTTTCCTCGAGCCTAAACCCATGTCCTTCTTCTTTTTTAATAAGAACTTCGTAGGGTATGTTTTTTTCATCCAACGCATTCATCAAGGTTTCTGCTTGCTCAATGCGAACGTTGTAATCGCGTCTGCCGTGAACAATGAGCAAAGGTGCTTTAATTTTATCTATGTGAAAATTAGGCGAAGTCTTTTGAAGTTGATCAACATCCTTCTTGGGATCAAGCACATGGTTGTGAAACCATCTCTTCGCTCTATCTACCCACCTGCCATTTTGTTCATAGAGCATCTTGATATCCCATATGCCAACGTAATTAACGGCACATCGATAAAGCTCAGGAGTCAAAGTAATGCCCGCCATAGTTGCGTAACCACCATAACTTGCCCCATAAATGCAGACATGTTCACGGTCTGCTATACCTTGTTCCACAGCCCAGTTAACAGCATCGCTGATGTCATCCTGCATTTCCAAGCCCCAACGTTTGTAGCCGATTTTTTCATGGCGTTTGCCGTATCCACCTGAACCCCTGAAGTTGACTTGCATGACCGCATAACCTCTGTTGACAAAAAACTGTGTTTCAGGGTTGTACCGCCAGACATCTTGGATGCCAAATGGTCCACCGTGTGGATTAACAATCAAGGGTAGGTTTTTGCCATCGCTATCAACAGGCACGCTTAAAAACCCATGTATTGTTTCCCCGTCCCTGGCTTCGAATTCAATCGGTTGCATTGCAGCCATAGTTTTTGGATCAATCCAAGGCCTTGTTGAGCCCAAATATGCGATCTGATTTTTGTTTCTGTCATAAAGGTAATAATCACCTGGATTTCTATCATCCCCAATTGAGAGAATCATTTTTTGTTGATCCTTACTCATTGATGCAACCCCAATATAATCAACACCGAATGCTGTTGTAAGATTTTCTAATATGTTTTTCCATTTATCATTCACGAAATGTCGTTTTGGTTTGGTGTCTATATCGTTGTAGAGAATTGTGATTACTTCCCCATCTTCAGTCATACCTATTCGCGTGACGTCTGTGCCTTCGTTCTCAAATAGGTCTTCCAGTTCTCCGGTTGCTGGGTCAAACAGACTCAGAGCGAAAGTGTCACGGCCTAGGTTGGAGGTAACGTATATTTTTTTATTGTCTTCAGTAAACCCAAGGCTGCTCCAGCCATTTTGCATGCCTTCAAATCGATCAACCTCTCGCCATTCCGCGTCTTCGTTGTCTCTGTACATAATCTGAGTTTCATAGGACAGCGAATTTTCATCCTGCATGGTTGCCATTCTGACCACTCCGTTATTGTCTACCGCCCAATTTGTAACTGGCCCTGGCTGAGATAAGACGCGAAAAAATTTACCGGTGTAGACATTCATCCGATAGACATCGAGATAGTAGCGTTTCCGATCATTCCGCATCACTAAAATGTGTTCCGGATCCTCTGGTAATCGATGTATTGGAATGGTGCTGATAATTTTATGGTTGGTCAATGCATCCGTGGGCTCTACCAATTGCTTGGCTTTTGTTCCATCTTTATTCACCGCATAAATGCCAATGGAATCAATGAAGCCTGTCATATCATTGAGTTGATCACCACCAGTTTCAAAAACAATTCTTTCATTGTTGACCCAATAAAAACCAGAAACATTCTGGCTTCTCAGTTGAGTCACACGCAATCTTTCACAATAGGCATAGTTGCCTTGTTGGCAATTTGGATTTGGATCGGCCAACCAGATGACAGCAATGTT
>DTSX01000085.1 GCA_012965065.1 Gammaproteobacteria bacterium | reverse complement strand
TTTGATGTTACATTAGTGAAACAGGCTAACAGATGATGTATCATCGCCTGGTGAAAACGTTGTTGAATTCGTTGCAGATAAAATATTTAGAAACTTATAGAGAACGGACACGGGTGCTTAGCTCAGCTGGTAGAGCGTCGCCCTTACAAGGCGAAAGTCGGCGGTTCGATCCCGTCAGCACCCACCATTCTCCTAAAGAAATCCCCCAAAAAATTCAATTCAAAGTATAATTGCCTAGGATTCTGAGGCTTCAAAAAGTAGTGGGGAGTGGTAGTTCAGTTGGTTTAGAATACCGGCCTGTCACGCCGGGGGTCGCGGGTTCGAGTCCCGTCCACTCCGCCACTTAGTTGGAGGATAACTTAAAAAAATATGCTAGAAACCATTAGAGAAAAATTTACTGGATGGATTGCAGGTTTGATCATTGGAGCAATCTCAATCGCATTGGTGATCAGTTTTGGCAACATGAACCAGACGCCTCTTGAACAAGACGTCGTTATTACCGTCAACGATAGGGAGATTACCCTGATTGACTATCGGGAAGAATACACCAATCAGTTGTTGCAATTTCAGGAAGTTTTTGGCGATGAAATTCCCAAATCTCTCGAATTCACCATCCAAGAATCTGCAACTGAAAATCTGATCATGAAAACATTGTTGAACGATTACGTGGATGCTCAGGGTTATCGGGTGAGCCCTGAATATGTTGCTGAGTTAATTACCACTAACCCCAATTTTCAGCTCGGTGAGGGGTTCAATCGCGAGAATTATCAGGCAATCTTGTCCAGCCAAGGGGTCAGCCAGTCTCAATATGAAAACGATCTGAGGATCGAATTGCAAATCAATCAATTAAGACGAGGATTGATTGAGTCGTCGTTTATTACGCCCTCCGAATTCAGGCAGTTTGTGGAGTTGCAGATGGAAGAAAGAGACGGCCAGTACCTGTTGATTCCCAGCAGCAAGTTTGCCGATCAGGTCAGTTTGGACAAAGAGGCAGTCAGTGCTTTCTACACGGAAAATATAAATTCGTTTATGACCGAGGAAGAAATCGATGTTGAATTTCTCTCCATTGACATTGAAGACATTGCTCAGTCCATCGAATTCTCAACCTTGGATGTGGAGCAATACTACAAAGAAAATCTCGATCGATTTAGGTCAAACGAGGAACGAAAATCAAGCCACATACTGATCTCGTTTGACGATGAAGTGATCGAAGATGCGGCTCTAGAGCAAAGCAAAGACATTCTACTGAGAATCAAAGACGGCGAGTCGTTTGAAGAATTGGCAGAGGAATTTTCTGACGACGGTGGCTCGGCTGCAAATGGAGGCGATTTGGGTTGGGCAGAGCCTGGTTTGTTTGTGTCTGAGTTTGATCAGGTGTTGTTTGCGCTTGAGATCGGCGAGATTTCTGATCCGGTGAAAACCCAGTTCGGCTATCACATTATTAGACTGGACGATGTGAAAGAAGGAAGAAGCAAAGAGTTTGCAGAAATTGAAGAGGAGTTAACCGACGAGTATTCACGGTTACTGGCGGAAGACCGTCTTTACGATCTAGCTGAACAACTGGATGATTTGGCATTGCAGGCATACAACGAATTAGATACCGTTGCTGATCGATTGGCCTTGGAATTGAATCACATCTCAGCGATTACAAGAGAGGGCTCTTCGTTTTTAAATCAGCAGCCTGAACTGATCGATATATTGTTCAGCCCATCTTCCATTGAACAGTCTGAGAACACACCCGTGTATGAATTTAACAATTCAATTGTTGTGGCAAGAGTCGTTAATCATCGATTGCCTGAGACGAAGAGCTTCAGTGAGGTTGAGGATGAGATAGCAAATCTTTTGACAGCACAAAACTCAATTGAGATTGCAAATGAGACAGCTGCACAAATGTTGGGGTTACTTTCATCAGGGAAAACAATGACAGAATTGTCGGATCTGTACCAGCTTGAATTGAAAGAATTCAATGAACTCAAGCGAAATGATGATGCTTTACCCGGAGCGGTAATGGATGCAGTTTTTGCAACATTAAAAAACAAGATTGGTAGCAATCATTACAGTACCGTTGCCACGGGCGAAGACGTTTATGTGTTTGAGGTACTCCGACTCAATTCAGGCAGGTTGGATAACTACAACGACCAAGAACGGGATTCAGGAAAAATTGCACTCGCCGAACAATTGGGCACATATGAGATGGCTTCGTTTGCAAGGGAATTGAGGGAAAATGCTGAAGTCGAGATCAACCCAAATCTGTTCAGCGATGCTTACGATTTATAAAGTCTTTTCCAGGGGATGGCCTCAATCGACTTCAAAAGTCATTCCTAGATTGTGGTAACCCCCGTCTACATAGAGTATTTCTCCGGTAATCCCAGCAGCCAAGTCAGAACATAAAAAGGCCGCAGCATTGCCGACGTTTTCAATGGTGATGTTGCGTTGCAATGGAGACATCAACTCAACATGCTTTAATAAATCCCTGATTCCACCTATACCTGCAGCTGCCAGTGTTTTGATTGGCCCTGCAGAAATTGCGTTGACTCGAATCGCATCCGATCCTAAATCAGCAGCTAGGAATCGAACATTAGCTTCCAGACTGGCCTTGGCAGGTCCCATGACGTTGTAATTTGGCACTGATTTTACCGCGCCCAGGTAACTCAGGGTCAGCAGTGCCCCGTTGGCATTCAGCATGGGTCGGGCTGCTTTTGCAAGGGCTGCAAAACTGTAACTACTGATTTCGTGAGCCAATTTAAACCCGTCTCTGGTAACAGAATCAATGTAAGTGCCTTTGAATTCTTCAGTGGGGGCAAAAGCAATTGAGTGCACTAGGATATCCAGATCCTGCCAATGACTGTTAAGCACCCTAAAGGCTTGGTCAATCTGTTCATCCTCAGCAACATCAAGTTGAATACAAATTTCAGAATCCAGGCTTTTTGCTATTTTCTCCACTCTGGGTTGTAATTTTTCATTCTGATACGTAAACGCGAGCTCGGCTCCTTCACGAGCCATACACTGAGCGATGCCATAAGCGATTGACCTGTTGCTTGCTACACCGGTAATTAACGCTTTCTTTTCTGCAAGAAATCCCACTTTACACTCCAAGTTTTGATTCCATTCTGCCCCATCAGTCGAATTGCAACCTGTTATATTTTACATCAAAATCATCTATCCTATTAGGTAAAAGTTACAGGGATTATTTTGCATGCAACCTCTTTGGTTATTGGACTCCATTGGTTCTCGATTGATTAGAGACGAGCAACAAGCCTTCTCAGACTTATCGATTTCAAGCTTTGGGAATTATTTTCTTCAACTCGGTATTTGGGGCCACAGCAATACTTTTACTGACAACACGCCGATTAAAAATCGTTTTCTGATTACAGCACATTCATTCGGAGAAGTAGCTTTGGTAGCAGATTTAGACCGCCTACCGTTGCAAGATCAAACCATAGATGTGGTTTTCTTACCCCACACCTTAGAACAGTGTGACAATCACCTAGAGATTCTGAGCTCATGCGTGAATACAATAAACGAAAGTGGGTCACTGATTGCACTGGGTTTTAATCCAGCAAGTCTATGGGGGGCCAGGCACTTGTTTTCAGGAAAAAATTTTTTACCTGGCATTCAACGTTTAATTTCTCCAAATCAGTATACTCACTGGCTTGTTCACCTGGGATTTAGGGTGGAGAAAATCCATTATTTTCATGCGATAATACCATTGAGAAAAAGACATGAATTGCCTTTAACGTATAAGATACTCAATCCATTTTTATGTGCTTGTTATATGATTGTTGCTAGGAAAGAAATTATCCCATTGACCTTGGAAAATCAATTTATTAAAGGCAAAAAACAAACCGGCTCTTTGGCCGACTCGATGGGTAGAGCAACGGTATGAATGAGGTTGATATTTTTACCGACGGTGCCTGCCGGCATAACCCAGGACCTGGAGGTTGGGGGGTCATCCTAAAAAGTGAGTCAGCAACCAAGGAGTTGTATGGGGGAGAGATACACACAACCAACAACCAAATGGAGCTTTTAGCAGCCATCAAAGCCCTGCAAAGCTTAAAACGCCCGTGTAGAGTTAACCTTTATACCGACTCTAAGTATGTCAAGCAGGGTATTACCGAGTGGATTATCAAGTGGAAAAGCAACGGATTTAGAAATGCCAAAAAAAAACCGGTGTTAAATTCTGATTTATGGAAGCAACTTGATCAGTTGGCTGCTATGCACGAAGTTGAATGGTATTGGATTAAAGGGCACTCGGGACACCGGGAGAATGAACGTGCTGATGCATTGGCCAATAAAGGTGTTGATGAAATAATTGTAAAGCGATGAGACAGATAATACTTGATACAGAGACAACAGGAATGTCTCCTGAGGCGGGACATAGAATCATTGAAATCGGTGCAATTGAGATTGTCGATAGGAAAATCACCGACAACAATTTTCAGACCTACCTCAACCCAAAACGAAACATTGATCCCGGATCCATCCACGTTCATGGCATTACCGATGAATTTGTAGCCGATAAACCTGAATTTCAAGAAATAATGCAGGAATTCCTGGACTTCATCAAAGACGCAGTCCTAGTCATGCACAATGCACCCTTTGATACCGCTTTTATTAATCGTGAATTAGTCTTGGCAGGGCATAACAAGGAATTGCATGAGATATGTGAGATTAAAGATACCTTGCCAATGGCCCGCAAGATTCATCCAGGAAAACGAAACAGTCTGGATGCACTCTGTTCCAGATACGGTGTGGACAAATCCAACAGGGATCTTCACGGAGCATTGATAGATGCAAAATTGTTGGCACAGGTGTTTTTATTAATGACAGGTGGCCAGACCGGGTTTTTCAACCTTGACCAAACATTCAGTGAATATCAAACAAGTTACACTTCGGTTTTTGACATCAACACAAGAAAAATCATAACCGTTGAACCGAGTATTGAAGAATTGAAGGACCACGAAGAATATTTTAAAAAATTGAAGAAAAAATCAGATGTCACCATCCATTAGTAACTGATCTGTTTCTTCTGAAAATATGTGATTTCTCTTTAATCTTTTTGTATTAGAATGGTTTCTGTAATCAAACCGAGGTATTTATGGATCCCACACACCTGATTGAAATGAACCAAGGCATGTTGGTTTCTGGCATCATTCTGGCTTTGAGTTTTATCGGTATTTTTACCGAAACAATTCATGGGTTTTCTCGTGTCAAAGTTGCAATGCTTGGTGCACTGGTGATGCTAGTGGTTGGACAATCTTATGGTTTTTACAGCTCTGAAAAAGCTTTCGAGGCAGTGGATTGGAACGTCGTGTTTTTATTGGCAGCAATGATGGCAATTGTTGCCATGATGATTAAAACAGGAGGTTTTGAGGTTCTAGCCTTTAGAATAGGTAAATTTGCGAGGGGTAGACAATTTCTGTTACTGGCAATGCTTGGCACAGCCGTTACGGTCATTTCACTTCTCTTAGACAACGTCACCACGGTTGTAATCTTTGGACCCTTAATTGTTTTGATTTGTCAAAAAATGAAAGTCAATGCCATACCATATTTAATGGCAGCGGCATTGTTGTCTGACACAGGAGGCGTAGCCACTCTTGTTGGCGATCCTCCAAATCTGATGATCGGTTCAGCTGCTAACATTGCTTTTACTCCATTTGTGCAAAAAATGGGCCTAATTGTTTTGGTAGCTTGGTTGGGAACGTTATTTTTGCTTAGACTGCTATTCAAATCTGATCTTGATAAAAAAGCAGAAGGTACCTTTACCGATGTTATCCCATACAAAGATAAAAGTTTATGGAATAAGTCACTCATGGTCTTGGCTTTGATGGTAGTGCTTTTCATTATCCATAACCAAATACATTGGGAGCCATGGATGGTGGCAGTAGTCGGTCTGATCATTTTGGGCTTGCTAGCGAAGAATCTTCAACTCGAAGAAGTAATGCACGAAGTTGAAATCCCACTTCTGATGTTTTTTATTGCTTTGTTTATGATTGTTGGAGGCGTTGAAAACAGTGAATTTCTCCAGTATATTGGCCAATTTATCATCCCTTTTGTCAAAGAAGACTTTTTGACAGCTTGTATTGCCTTGATGTGGATTGCAGCCATAATGTCTGCAGCCATTGACAACATTCCATTTACAGCAGCCATGATCCCAATCATTCTTTCCATAGAAGCTCAAGGTATCAATGTTGCTGCCCTATGGTGGTGTCTTGCATTGGGGGTTGGTATGGGAGGCAATGGTACCCACATTGGTTCGACTGCCAATGTCTATATAGTGACTGTTTCTGAAAGGTTGGCAAGGAAAGAAGGCAACCCGGATTTAGCGATAACCCCACTGGTATGGGCGAAGAAAGGACTTCCAGTGATGATCCTCACTTTGCTAATATGTACCGCAATTATGTACTTATTTTTCGACTACTACAGTGCACCAATATAAAGGTTAGTTATGCAAGAGAAGAACAAAGGTTGGAATATTGTTAAACAGGATGAGCGTTATGTTGTTACAGACAACAGCACACTTAACAACTTGGTTGCAAGTACCACCTATCTAAATCCCAGTCACAGCACCACAGGTCACAAGCATCCTGGTCAGGAAGAGGTTTATATTTTTATGCAGGGTTCAGGTTCAATGGAAATAGATGCAAGGACCCTTGCGGTCAAGGCTGGGGATGTTGTACTGATTGAAGACGGAGAATTTCATCGAGTGCACAACAGCGGTCAAGAAATTTTAGAGTTTGTTTGTGTTTTTGATGGGAAAAGAGAGCATTAACCCATAGTGCCAAACCATACCCCTGACCAAATCAGTGAACTTACCTGTTTCAAGGCATACGATGTTCGTGGCAAAATCCCTACAGAGCTGAATGAATCCATTGCATTTCTAATTGGTCTTGCAGTTACTGAGTATCTCCAAGCCTCCACCATAGTGATTGGCTATGACGTTAGGCACTCATCCACAGAGCTTGTTGAATCCCTATCTCATGGCATCAGTCAAGGAGGGGCCGAAGTCGTTAATATTGGCTTATGTGGGACCGAAGAAGTTTATTTTGCCACCAATTTTATCGGATCAGACGGTGGCATCATGGTGACTGCAAGTCACAACCCGGCAGATTACAATGGCATGAAAATTGTAGGCCATGAAGCGAGACCAATTAGCATGGATTCTGGATTGCAAGAGATAAAAATATTGGCGCAAAAATCAACTATAAAATTGTCTGATGATAGTCCCTCAGTAACACAAAAAAACATCAGACCAGACTACATCAAGAAAATACTTAGTTTTGTTGATGTCGAACAATTACGACCCTTGAAAGTAGTGGTTAACGCAGGCAACGGTTGTGCCGGCCCAGCAGTTGATTTAATTGAGGAATTGTTGCCCTTTGAATTTGTTAAATTGAACCATGAACCAGATGGAACTTTTCCCAATGGAATCCCAAACCCTTTACTCACAGAGAATCGAACCGTTACATCAGATGCGGTAGTGGAAGTCGGTGCTGATCTTGGTATTGCTTGGGATGGTGACTTTGATCGATGCTTCTTCTTTGATGAAAATGGCCAGTTCATTGATAACTATTACCTTATCGGTATGATTTCTAAGGTATTACTGGAACAGGAAAAAGGATCAAATATTATCCACGATCCTAGATTGATTTGGAACACCAGAGAAGAGGTTCAAAATTATGGCGGCCATCCTATCCAGTCAAAAGCGGGCCATTCATTCATAAAAGAAA
>DTSX01000084.1 GCA_012965065.1 Gammaproteobacteria bacterium | reverse complement strand
AGACTGGCTAAGAATTGGCTTGCTTATTCTTAACAAAGGCAAAATTGGCAACCAGAGGGTGGTTTCAGAACACTGGATTGATGAAATGACCGCTCCATCTGATTTAAACCCTAATTATGGGTACCTAACTTGGCTTGGAGGGGAACATCAAGAAAATAGAATGTACAACAAGAAAAGTTCTGCAACCGCTTACCATTCAGAGCCTTTTTTAGACAAGGACATTATTTACTTGGATGGGTTCGGTGGTCAGCGTGCTTACATCATTCCTTCCAAAAATCTTGTGATTATTCGAACTGGTTCAATTAAAATGAATTGGGATGATTCACGACTCCCTAATTTAATCAGCAAAGGAATAAACTGAAAGAGGGCAAAATGATTAAACAAATTCTACAGTGGACAGGGGTTGTTCTTAAAAAAATTTTGAAATGGCTCGGGATTGGATTCTCTATCATCATCATTGGAGGATTCATACCAGCAACGTTGGGAGCCTATGGCCTGTTTTGGGAAAGATGGACGACCTCACTGCTTGGAAACCCCCTCAACCCCAGATTGTCCTGGTACACCCCTCTAGAAAAAACAACAGGTAACTTTTCGCAACCGCTTGCAACACTCACAAGCGAAGACAGTGCCATCCAACAAGATGTTTTACAAGAAGCCAGTGACTATGCCGAACTCCATGGGAGTGACAGTCTGGTGATCCAGCACAATGGCAAAATTGTTTATGAAAATTACTGGAATGACACCAAACCTGAGAGTTTGTTTGCCCTGCATTCAATCACCAAAACAATGAATGCCTTACTTATGGGCCATGCCATAGAAGATGGCTTTATTGATTCGGTTGATATTCCTGCCGCAACATTTATAGAGGAATGGAAAGGCTCCAATAAAGAAAATATTCAAATCAGGGATTTGCTGAATATGGCAAGCGGAATACAAGAAAGCTACAATTTTAAACCCACCTCTTCCCGAATCCAAAGAATCATGGGACTCGATATCGTTGCACCAAACATTGCAGCGGAAACAAAGGGTAAACCTGGAACCGCTTTTATGCATGTCAACCCCAACAGCCAAATCTTAGGCATTATTATTGAAAGAGCCACCGGCCAAAGATTCAGTGAATATTTTTCAGAAAAAATTTGGCAGCCCCTGGGAGCAAGGGATGCATTCTTTTTTGTAGACACGCATGGAGGGATGGTCCACACCGACTGCTGCATGTGGGCTTCAATCAGAGACATCGTTCGTGTGGGTGAAATGTTGATGAATAAGGGAATTTTCAACGGCAATCAAATTATTCCCGCCGGCTGGGTGGATGAAATGATCCAACCTTCCAAGGCCAATGTGAATTACGGCATGCAATTGTGGATAGGGAAGGAATTTGTTGAATACAGGCCCTATGACCCAAGCACAACAATCTTTGCAAATTACCACTCCGAACCATTCCAGGTAAACGATGTTTTTTTTCTTGATGGCTTGGGCAAAAAAAGATTGTACGTGGTTCCATCGAAATCACTGGTTATCCTAAGAACCGGGCCCAATTCTTCAGAATGGGATGACTCAAAGCTACCCAACTTGTTGATTGGAGCTTTAAACTAAAACAAAATAAAGGAAATCTAGAAAATGAAAATAGCAATTATTGGCGCGGCATACACAGGACTTGCAGCAGCAAAATATTTCAAAAGCCTAGGACATAGCATCAGCGTCACGACCACGAAGGAATCCAGAAGAGAAGAATTGGAACAAGTTGCCGACAAAGTCACGGTTATGTTTGGCAGCGACCGAGAAAAAATGAAAGAATTGTTGGTGGATCAAGAAATTCTTGTCTTGACAGTTGCCGGTGGAATGGTTGAAAAAGATGGCAAACCCTTCATGGACCTAGATCTTTACAAGGATGCTTATGTTGGCACCGCAGAAAGCGTGGCCGATGCCATCGGATCAGACTCCAGTCTAAGGCAGATTATTTTCACAAGCTCACTCAATGCCTATGGCGACGGGGGTAGTGCCGATGAAATTTCTGAAGACACAGCAGCCAATCCATTGAATCCCTTTCAAGAGGTGTATATTGCAACAGAGGACTTGCTCAGAAATCTTGAAAACGATCAATTGAGCATTTGTATTTTCAGGACTGGAACCATTCATGGGCCTGGGCGGGAGTGGAAGAATCAAATGGCACAACTCTCGGGCCAAAAAACCCCATTTGATGGCAGTTCAGATGCAATGATTGTGCATCGTGATGACGTGGTTAGAGCAATTGAAATGGCCATAAATAAAAATCTGAATGGTCTTTACAACCTGTTCAATGAAGTCAAAATGTCTAAACAAGAATTCTTTGCTGCGGTTTGCGACCAAGAAGGTTTGGCCCATGTTGAGTGGCTCAATCTGAGTCCAGGCCCCAAGAATGTTTCCAACCAAAAAATTAAAGATGCTGGATTAATGTTTCTTGATCCGGATGCAAGTCAAGATTTTAAGAATCTATTATAGACAACTTAATTGTCAGGCAGCGCATAAGCAATGATCTCATCGCTGATCCCTTGTGGGTAATTCCACATATGGCCACCGGTTGCAATGACAACATATTGTTTCCCATTTGCCATATAGGTCATTGGTGATGCCATTGCCGAAGTAGGTGCTTTGATTTCCAATAGTTTTTTACCCGTTGACACATCAAAGGCGCGGAAGCGCTCATCTGCTGTAGCCCCTATAAATACAACTCCTCCAGCAGTGGTTATGGCCCCGCCTGCAAAGGGTGTTCCCCATTCAAATCCTATGGGCAATGGGCTTAACTTATCAATTTTGCCAAATGGCGTTTTCCACAAAATATCGCCACTGATCATATCAACCGCTACCAGTAAAGACCAAGGGGGGGCGGTGCATGGTGTGAATAAGGGAGACAACACTGGTTTTTGCTCAAGACCGTAGTCGGTCCCTTTGATTAATCCCGGAGGTCCCATTGGATTGCCAGCTCTTGGATCTCTGGCCTTTACCTTGTCCACTTGATCTGCTGGGATTAAACGAACGTAGAAAGGAACTTGAGATACGGGCACAACCAGAATATTTCTCTCCGGGTCAAAAGCACCGCCTCCCCAGTTGGAACCCCCACCAACTTGAGGAAACATTACTGTGCCCTTTGTTGACATTGGAGTAAACATTCCTCCATAACGAGACTCGGCTATCAGTTTCCTGCAAGCTTCTCGCTCGTAGGGGGTAACGCCCCAAGCATCATCGGGAGTAATTCCTTGACGTACCAATGGAGGTGGTTTTACAGGAAAAGGTTGTGTTGGCGAGAGTCGATCACCAAGAATCCCATCGGTAGGGACTGGGCGTTCTTTTATTTCAAAATACGGTTCACCGGTATCTCGATGAAATGTATAGACCATGCCGGTTTTACCCAATTGAATGACAATCGGTATTTTGCCTTGTTCTGTAGTCACGTCCACCAGCATCGGATGAGTAGGCAGGTCCCAGTCCCAAATATCGTGGTGAATCGTTTGGTAATGCCAAGCCAGTTCACCTGTCGATGCTTTTATAGCCAATACGGAATTGGCATATCGATTGTCTCCCGGTCTCAAGGCACCATAAAAATTAGGAGCAGCGCTTGCCGTCGGTATAAAAACTAAATCCCGTTTGCTGTCTACCGACATTGTGGTCCAAACATTTGCACCTCCGACGGTGTACGGAAGAGACCCTGGGTTGTCCTCACCCCTCACCAAGGTGTCAAAAGCCCATAAAAATTTTCCCGTCCTAGCATCGAAACCCCTAACAGCACCATTGACAGAGCTGGCATCTTTGAATTTATTACCGGTTCCCCCTATAACTACGACACCGTTAACAACAGCGGGAGGTGACTTAAGTTGCATTGCCCTTATCTGATTTGTGGGTTCCATAGATTTGATAAAAGGGACTACATCGACAATTCCATCCTTGCCAAAGTTGGGGCAAGGATTGCCCGTTCTAGCATCCAATGAAATTAACCTCTTATCACTTGTAGCTAAAAATAGACTGTGCCCACAGACCTCATTTGGGTCTGTATCTGAATCTCTCCATTGTGCTAACCCTCGGCAATTAAATCTTCCGGCAAACGGTCTTAAATCAATCTTTGGATTATAGAACCATCTTTGCTCCCCTGTTTCAGGATCGATGGCAATGACTTCATTGAACGGTGTGCATAACACCAGATGGCCTCCAACATCCTTGGGCAAGATAATTGGGGTAACCTGGAATCCAACCAAATGTTTGAGAAACGACAATTTTTCAGGAACACGATCCAAATGTCCTGTTTTAAAAGTCCATGCGACCTCCAGATTATGGACGTTGTCTTTGTTGATTTGGGTCAAATCAGAGTATCTACCGCCCCCTTCATGACCACCATAGTGCATCCAGTCACTTTCAGATGCATAAGAATTGAGGGTGCCTGCAGCTAGGAAAAATATACCAATAAGACTGGCACTGATTCGCTTGATTACGCCCAAAACCCAGAAGCTACTCACAGCACTACTGATTAATTGGCTCTTTACCGAGAGCCTCTCGACCTACATATATTGTTCTCGGTACCAATCATTGACGTCATCACCCGTGGTTAGCCAGACATCATCGTGGCCAGCTATGTACTCAAATGCGCGTTTTAAATGCTTGAATTTGTTGGGTTGACCAACGTGGAAAGTGTGCAAGCAGATGGGCATACATCGAGCATTGGTAGCCCCTTCTTCGTACAATACATCAAATTGATCAATGATCATGTCTCCGAATGCCTCTGAGGAGATTCCAAGGTTCAAAAAAGCCGGAATATCATTGATTTCTACGGTGTAAGGCACTGCAATCAGATTGTTGTTGGGTGTGTTGAATCTGAATGGGTGATCATCGGCGGTGTAGTCGCAGAGATACTCCACTCCATTTTCCTCAAGTATTTTTGGAGTATTGTCGGTATGGGTCAAGAAGGGGCTTAACCAACCTTTGGTTTTTCTACCCAATGCTTCTTCCATGGTAGTGCATACCGTACTGATGATTGACCTTTCTTTATCTTCATCAAGTGGAATGTGTCCACCCTGGCCATCGGGAGCATTCCCAATGAAATTGGCTGGTGCATTGTTGATCCCATGACCAATGAAAGCCCAGTTCGCTGCCAAACCTTCCTCGACGATTCTTGGATACTCCCTGATAATTTCTGAATTCAGGCACACTGTGGCTCGCATACCAAGCCTGTCCATCAGTTCCTTCATTCTCCACAGGCCCACTCTGTTGCCATAGTCTCGCCAACCGTAGTTTAACGGGTCTGGAGAAAATCCTTGTGTTCCTGGAATCAAAGCTGTGCCAGGGATATCGGCAGGAAAATGCTCAATGTTAATGTATGGCATGACAGCAACTCTTGCCCCATCTGGGAGTTTAAAAGGTTCCCGGTCTATGATTGGTACATAATCATAATGTTTGCATTGCGTTAAATCACTCATTCTATTTCCCCTTTTTTAAATCCAATTTTTCTCAAATAGCAGACCAATCTAGAGGCTGTTTAAATAGCTCATAGCTTGCTCTTTGCTGATCACATCACCGTATTTTGCATTGATATCAAATAAATTTGCTTCATGTGGACCTTCGGCTCTGTCGCCGATACATTCCCTCACGCAAATTGGTCGAAACCCATGTTGAACTGTATCAACCGCCGTAGCCCTGATGCAGCCAGAGGTTGTGCAACCGGTAATAATCAATGTGTCAACCCGCAACCCGTTCAGAGTGGCAACCAATGAAGTCCCAAAAAAAGCACTGGCGTACTGTTTCACGATCACAACTTCACCTTCTTGGGGTTCAACCTCTTCACAAAATTCAGCATAGGGGTTGCCTAAAACCAGATCTTTTAAAACCGGCGCCTTTTTAATCCAAACGCCTCCATCCTCAAAATTTGGTGAGGTATACAGGACTCTTGTATGGATAATAGGTACCCCTTTGGATCTGGCAAGTGCAAGTATGTCTGGCATCTGAGAAAGGCATTCCACGACACCTGGAGCATACAGATCCGATCCTTCAGTAGTGTATCCTTGTAAAAGGTCTATAACGATAAGTGCTGATTTTTCACCAAAACCGAGACCCGTGTCCCAAACTCCTGCGTAATTGTCTTTAGTTGATTGTTTTGACATTTACAGTCCCCCTCATCTTTTTTGATCTTTATTAAATAACATATTGTTAAATCTCTTTACCCAATTCACTAGAATTAAGTAGGTTTGTAATCATAATAAATAATTACTTATTTGACTAGAAATAGGTAAAGGTATTCATTTCCAGTATTCTTTGTCTAATTTTTATTGTAGTGATATAACCCAAAAGAGAGTGCTGTAAAGGCCAAGGGTGCAGAAATCAAATTAACGACCATCATGGATTGACCAATTGCGCCTTCATCTTGGAAAAGATAATCGGTTATAAAACCGATGCCCGTTGGTCCTAGTAGTGCTGTTATGAGATTTAAAAATAACATATAAACTGCAGTAATTTGCGCTCTCAATTGATTGGGAGTGATTGCTTGCAATGCGATTGGTCCAATAGCTATTGGCATGCTGATAAGAAAAATCCAAGGACAGAGTAACAGCATCGTTGTATCGAGATTAGATAATGTCGTCACCAGCAATGTTAGTGGAACAGGAAGTATTGTACAGATGAGGCCAATCCTGAAATAACTGTCCTTGTATCGTTTTCTGTTTAAATAATCAACCAACCATCCCCCAAAAAAAACACCGGAGCTTGAAAGAAAAAATAGAATCAGACCAAGATCTTGCCCACTTTCTGCAACACTCATGCCATGTACCCTTTGCAGATAGGTTGGCAACCAAGTAATTGTTGAGGTAATAGGTGTGGCTAGAATTGCAAAACCAAAAAAAATAGAAAGATAAACTTTCCATTTCTTCCTAATAAAAGAAACCGCTTCTTTGATCGAAACAAATTCAGCTAGATCTTTCCCAATTCCAGTTCTACTCGGTTCCCTGACAGTGAGCATCATCAATGCCATGAAAACCCCAGGCAAACCAACTAATACAAAAGCCATTTGCCATGCTTGTACAGGTCCTATCAATGGCAAAACAGCTGCATCCGATTGCATAATATAATGAATAACTTTACTGCCTATAATAAAAGCCAAACCCCCACCAAATAATGCTCCCGATTGATAAACAGAAATAGCTCTTCCCAGTTTTTCCTTAGGAAAAGAGTCTGCAATGATTGAATAGGCCGCTGGCGACAAGGCAGCCTCACCAACGCCTACTCCTACCCTTGCGAGAAAAAGCTGAAAAAAACTTTTTGCCAAACCACAAGCTGCCGTCATCAGGCTCCATAGCAAAATAGCTGCGGAAACAATAAACTTCCTGCTTTTTACATCAGATAACCGAGCAATTGGGATGCCTACCAAGGTATAAAATATGGCAAACGCCAACCCCATGAGTAAGCCCATTTGGGTATCAGTGGCGTTTAAGTCTGCTTTGATTGGCACTACCAAGAGACTCATGATAATCCTGTCTACAAAAGAGAGGACATAGGCAAACAAGAGAACAATGACCGTATACCAACCGGCAGTTACACTTTTATCAAACACGCGTGAGGGCATTAAAAATTACTGATCTTGATCTGGAGCGGCTGATTTAATGTACTTGGCTATTTCGTTCAATTCGGATTCAGACAACCAAGAAAATCCAGGCATAACACCACCGGAAATACTGCGATCAGAATTTGGCATCCGACCAACTGTCAGCATTTCAACCAATT
>DTSX01000083.1:6390-7786 GCA_012965065.1 Gammaproteobacteria bacterium | reverse complement strand
AGAGGAATATTAATTTGCTATGTCCATGGTGAAAAAGATCCTTTACCTCACATTCTCAGTTATCGGAGTTATTTTTTTATCGCTTCTAATTCTTTTTCTCAGCCAACGTTCCGATATCAAGGTCAGCAATATAACCGGTTGTCAATCGGACTCCCAACTGATGGTCTATTGTGAATTTAGTAAGCCTGAGGATATTGTTGTTTTACCTGATGAACGTCATTTATTAATTTCTGAATTTGGGGCTATTGTCCCTCTCAGCCCAGAAAACCTACCAGGTAAAATTTCTTTATTTGACACTGACTTGTTAGAAAAAAAACTAATTGAAATTACTTTGGGTGACAACGATTGGGGCGAAAAAAGTTGCAAGCGAGACGATTTGATGTTGTCTCCTCATGGCATTGACCTGAATCAAAGATCAGATGGACGTTATCAATTGGCCGTCGTCAATCATATGCCTAGGGAAACCATAGAGATGTTTGAGTTGATCAATCTTCACAATTCCTGGTCTTTAATCTGGAGGGGTTGTGTCGATGCCCCTGAATTAGGCTATTTTAATGATGTGGCTTTAAAGGGTGACGGCAGTTTTTTCACTACCCACATGTACGAAAGAGGATTGTCTCTTCTATCGTTGTTATACATATCTTTTACCAAACCGGATACCGGTTTTGTTTATCAATGGGATGCAGGGGATGGATTTACTAAAGTGCCAAACTCTGGTGGCTCATTTCCCAACGGTATTTCGATTTCCGATGACGAAAAGAATTTATTCATTAATTACGTCTTCAATCACCGAACCTCTAAATTAAACCTTGAGAATTTAAATGTTGAGGCTGAACACTTCAGTAAAGGCACTCCAGACAACTCATCCATCAATGGAGATTACATTTGGGTTGCTACGCAAGATAATACCGGGATAGATTTATTAATTCATTGCGATGAAACGGTTGTGCAATGTTCTCTACCCTTTACTATTTTCAAACTGAGACAAAGTGATTTAAGTGAAGTTGCAGCCTTTTCTTTTTCGCAGACACAAATGGGTTCGGTTACCGTGGCTGTAACGCATAAGGATAAAGTTTGGCTGGGCACGTTTCATGGCGATAGAATGGCGAGTTTTGATAATGCAAATTAAATTGAGAGGTTAGGCGATGAAAGCTTTTTTATGCAGAGAATTTGGGCCGATTAGATCCCACAAAGTCGAAGAAATCGATGATTTAATGCCTGGTCCTCACGATATTGTTATTGATGTCCATGCTGCAGGGGTTTCCTTTCCAGATGTTTTAGTCGTTCAAGGTTTGTATCAAATAAAACCTGATTTTCCATTTTCTCCTGGCGGTGAATTTGCCGGTGAGGTCAGTCAGGTTGGTGAGAAAGTTACCCAATGGAAGCAAGGAGACCG
>DTSX01000083.1:0-6290 GCA_012965065.1 Gammaproteobacteria bacterium | reverse complement strand
AGTATTCCGTCCATCCCTCTTAACCTGGCTCTTTTAAAAGGCTGTCAAATTGTTGGTGTTTTTTGGGGTAATTTCTGCATGCGAGAGCCTGCGGTTAACGCTGCAAATTTTCAAGAACTCTTTAGCATGTTTGAGGCAGGAAAAATCAAACCCTTTGTGGTTGACACTTTTCCTCTTGAAGAGACCGCAACAGCGATAGAAATGCTTGCGAACCGGGAAGCTCTTGGCAAAATTGCAATCACCATTCGTGATTAAATGAAACCATCAGCAAGCTACACTTTGCTTGGTTTTCTAACCATGGTGAATATCCTTAACTTTATAGATCGTCAACTATTAACCAGTTTCTCTAACTTTATTGTTCCAGACTTAGGGCTTACCAACACTCAATTCGGCTTGTTAAGTGGATTTGCTTTTATCATATTTTATTCTCTGATGGGATTGATAATGGGGGCGATCGCAGATCGGGTCCACCGACCCAGGTTTATTGCATTTGCTCTAGTACTTTGGAGTTTATTGACTGCCGTATCAGGGATGGCTAAAAACTTCTGGATGCTTTTTATTCCTAGAATATTTATCGGTATTGGCGAGTCAGTCTTGACACCCACAGCACTGTCTTTCCTTTCCGATCGGTTCTCCAAAAGCAATATGGGATTTGTGGCTGGCTTTTACACCTTGGCTGTGCCTCTTGGTGTTGCTGCTTCTCTATTTATTGCTGGTTATCTAGGGCCGACTTTAGGATGGCGAAACTGTTTTTATGGATTGGGTATTATTGGAGTGGGTTTTGCATTGTTAATGTTATTGTTCAAAGAAACACCACATCGAGAACTCGATATTACCAATCAACTTCCCAGGGATGTCATCAATAGAAAAACATTACATGAAGCCATCTCAGTCTTAAGAACGACACTTAAAAAATACCCCTCATTGAGACTGACTATCCTGGGCGGGGTAGCCGTCCATTTTATTCTTGGTGCCATGGTTTTTGAACAATTGTGGTTAGTTCAAGACAAAGGCTTTGAAAGAGCCGAGATACTTAAAATAGCTGCCTTCATGGGTCTCACAGGAGGAGTAATGGGGAATATATTTGGCGGCATTGCTGGAGATTACTACACAAAAGTGACAGGTAAGGGCAGACAAACTTTTCTTTTCTGGTGTTTACTTTTATTCTCACCTATAAATATGATTTACCGTTTAACGGATGACTCAGGAACCATTTTCTTTACCTGCATGTTTTTAGGTTTTTTCCAATGGGGATGTATCTATGGACCTGTTTATTCATCCGTCCAAGAATTAGTTCCTAAAAACACCAGAGCCATCATTGTTGCCTTCTATCTTCTCGTGATTAATATCGTGGGTTTGGGCTTTGGCATTACCGCTAGTGGAATCATGATTGACTACTTAATGAGCCAAGGCCATGAGCAACCCTATTCACTAACGCTTTTTATTTTCCAATTGTTATCAGCCTTGTCTTTGCCAGCATTTTATTTTGCCGGCAAGAGATATATAAAAGATCGTGAGCAGTTAATACAGGAGAGCGGTTAGTAGATCTCTTGAGACAATTTCTAGCAGTTTTTTAAATAGAAAAAAGGCACTTTATTCATGCTCTTTTTTTTATACAATAGAAGATCATTTAGTTTCTTTAAATTATGTTATTTTTTTCTTATTTGGTTATCTTCATTACATGAGTTATTTAGTATTAGCAAGAAAGTGGAGGCCTAAATATTTTGCTGAAGTATCAGGTCAGGACCATGTTGTTAAGGCATTGCAGAACTCATTAGCCAAAGATAAAGTTCACCACGCTTTTCTCTTTTCAGGTACCCGAGGGGTTGGCAAAACTACCATTGCAAGATTGTTGGCTAAAGCCCTAAATTGTGAACAAGGAGTCATGTCTGAACCGTGCGGCAAGTGTGATTCTTGTCTTGCAATAGACGAAGGTAATTTTGCCGATTTAACAGAAGTTGATGCTGCCTCACAAACTGGAATCGATGCAATGCGTGAACTTCTTGACAACACCTATTACGCACCGATAGGACGTTACAAGGTTTACTTGATCGACGAGGTCCATCAACTCTCTAAACATGCAAAAACCGCACTGCTAAAAACCCTTGAGGAACCACCACCCCACATGGTATTTCTCTTGGCCACAACAAAAGGTGATGAACTGCCTATAACTGTTTTATCAAGATGCCTCAAATTTAATCTGAAAAAAATACCCGCCAATTTAATCAAAAAACGCATGGCGGAAATTTGTGATCACGAGGGAGTAACCTACGAAGACACTGCTCTGGATTTAATAAGCCAGGCAGCTGATGGCAGCATGAGAGATGGACTGAGTCTATTGGACCAAGCACTTGCTTACGAAGATTATTCACTTACAGCAGATCAGATGCAGCGTATGTTAGGAACAATTAATATCAATGACATAGTGGGTTTGTTGGTTGCTGTATTGAATCAAGACAGCGTTGCACTCAATCAAGGATTGAAAGACTTAGACGAAGCATATCCTAATTATAAATCCCTGCTCGATGGTATGGCATCATTTTTACAGAAAATAGCATTTGTTCAGGTAAGTAACGATGAATTTGACAGTCCAAACCCAGAAAACACCAAGACCATAAGGGATTTTTCAGAGAACGCTTCGCCTGAATTAATTCAATTACTCTACCAAATTTCCATCACATCCAAACGTGATATAGAAATAGCACCGAGCCCTAGAGAAGGTTTTGCTATGGCACTGCTAAGAATGTTCGCATTCGCATCCAATTCCATGCTCCCAAAGGACCAAGCTAGCCCAGCCAAGTTAAAGGTAGAGAAGCTGGTTTCGGTTAACACCAACAAAAAGACAGAAGCAGAAAATTTAAAATCGGAGCACTCAGATTCTAAAAAAAGTGACACAATAATAACCGAAAGAAATTGGTTGAGGGAAGTTGAAAAACTAAACCTTTCTGGGGCCCTCAATCAGCTTGCATCGCATTGCAGCTTTAAATCAATCAAAAAAAATATACTCCATTTAATTATTGATTCAGATCACGGGTATCTGGTTACTGATCAATTAAAGTCACGATTAAATAAGTCTTTGACCAGTCATTTTCAACAAATCTCAGGGATCCAGATAGAGGTTGACAATACCAGTGGCCAAACACTAGCTAAAAAAAAATCAGAACTGAATGAAGAACAGATGATTATGAACGAATCCAGGTTAAAATCCGATCCCAACATACAGGAATTCATCGATATTTTTGACGCTAAAATTGAAAATTAATAATTGATGAAAAAATTTAGTCCCATACTGCAGGATCTCATTGAAGCCTTTAAACAACTTCCAGGAATTGGTGTAAAGAGCGCCCAACGGATTGTCTTCTATTTGTTGCAAGGCAATACAGATAAGGCTTTGTTTCTTGCCGAAACGATACAAAATTCTCTTGTCTCTATACAAGAATGCAAAATTTGCAGGATGTATTCAGAAGAAGAGCTGTGTGAAATCTGCAAGGACACCAAACGAGATCAAAGCCTTTTGTGTATTGTTGAGTCTCCAGCAGACTTGATGGCCTTGGAAAATACAATGCAATTCAATGGCAGGTATTTTGTATTAATGGGTCACCTTTCACCCATTGATGGAATTGGACCGGATGAATTGAAAATCAATCAGTTAAAAGAATTATTTGATCTCAATACCATCAATGAAGTTATTTTGGCCACCAGCCCAACCGTAGATGGAGAAGCAACCGCGGCTTACATTGCTTCTGTCGCTGGGAAGTTTGATATTAAGGCAACGAGGATTGCTTATGGTGTGCCTTTTGGTGGGGAAATTGAGTATGTTGATTCAAATACTCTGATTCAAGCGATGCTCAACAGAAACACCATAGGAAAGCAATAACTATTGAAATCCATCCACTAGTTTTTTGTAATTGTTGTACCTCTGAGTTGCAATTTCATTTTTGGTTAACGCCTGATTGACAGCACAATTGGGTTCATTGATGTGAATGCAATCACGGTACCTGCAGTCACAAGAGAGGGATGCAATTTCTCTAAAGCCAGTTTCGATTTCCTTAATATCAAGAATTTTAGGATTCAGGTTTTCTATACCCGGCGTGTCAATCAAATAACCCTTGTTTTTAACCGCATGCATCGTTGTTGTGGATGTTGTGTGTTTCCCTTTTTGATTTTTGTTTGATAGTGCCTCTGTTCTTATTTTGTCTTTTGGAATCAGTAAGTTGATGATCGTTGATTTGCCAACTCCGGATTGGCCAACAAGCACTGTGGTTTGCTGATTGAGTAAATTAAACAATGGGTTTAAATTGATTTTTTCCTTGGCAGAGATCTTAATCACAGGGTAACCAAGTTGTTGATAAAGCTGAAATTGGCGGTCACACTTTTCAACAAGGTCAACTTTATTAAGAATAATCGACAAATCGCACTCCATCAATTCACTGATCAGGATAAATTTATCTATAAGTAAGAAATTTGGTTTTGGCAATGGGGCAGTAATTAACAATATTTGCGTAACATTGGATGCAATGATTTGTCGCTGACCATACTGATTCAATCGTTCTAATTGATTGTTGGGTTCCATTATTTTTGTTACCACGATGGTCCCATCACTCTGTTTGTTCCAGTGGACATTGTCGCCAACTACTGGCTTTAATTTCTGGCTTTTGACTAGGAAATATAACCGACCTCCGTCGGTGGGCTCAACAATTCCTGTTTTGCCGAAAACAGAGGTAATTTTTCCAATATTTTTGCCTGAATCTTCCATCTTTAAACTTTTGTGATTATACAATCAATACTTTGCTAGAATCATTTTATTATGACTAAGCAATCAAAGAGGTTGATTTGGATTGATCTGGAAATGACGGGCCTGGACACTCAAACTGATACTATTATTGAAATCGCCACGGTGGTGACCAAACCAAGCCTTGAAATTGTTGCCGAAGGTCCAAATTTAGCCATCCATCAAAGTGATTCTGTTTTGAATCAAATGGACAATTGGAATAAAACCCAACACGGAAAATCAGGCCTAATAAACCGAGTTAGGAAAAGCAATATCAGTATAAAAGATGCTGAAGATATGACCTTGGAATTTTTACAAAAACTCTCCAATAAAGGCCAATGTCCAATGTGTGGCAACAGTATTTGTCAAGATCGCAGATTTCTTGCAAGATTAATGCCGGATCTTGAAGCTCATTTCAATTATAGGAACCTGGATGTCACCTCAATCAAAATAGTTTCTCAACTCTGGGCACCTGAGGTTTCAAGGTCATACAGCAAAACATCCAAACATCTCGCTCGAGATGATATTTTCGAGTCCATTTATGAGCTAAGACACTACAAGAATCATTTACTAAATTTAGATTGAATTAATTTTAGCCAACAAAAAACAGTGAAATTGTTGCAATCAATCCAACCATAAAAGTTGAAGATCTAAGTGTGCCTTTCCCTTGAAGATAAAAAACCCCATACATCAACCTAGAAGCAATATACAGACCTGCCAAGATATCAATAGTCAATTGAGTTCCACCTGTGAGATGTGCAACTATCACTGCAATTGCAAAGGGTGGGAATGATTCGTAGCTGTTTTGCTCAACACCGTAGGCATTTTTTGCTCTCCCCTGAAGATGACGGATGTGGTCTCTTGGAGCATTATTATTGATTGGAATCTTGGATTCTTTTTTTGCAATACCGGCCCAAATCATGGGCAGTATTAAGGCTATTACTATACACACGTAAGCGAATGTCATTTTGTTTCTCCTTTTTGTTAAAAACTGTAATCAGCTAACACCTAGGACGGATTACTGAGCAATCTCTATCCAAGTTTTAATCACCGAGTCTGGGTTTAAGGAAATGCTTTCGATGCCTTGATCGCACAACCACTTTGCAAAGTCTGGGTAATCTGAAGGTCCTTGGCCACAGATCCCGATGTATTTATCTTCTTCTTTGCAAGCTTGAATGGCCAGTTGCAGTAGTTTCTTAACGCTTTTGTCTCGTTCGTCAAAACTATCTGCCACCAACCCAGAATCCCTATCAATCCCCAATGTCAATTGAGTCATGTCGTTGGATCCAATTGACATGCCATCAAAATACTCTAAAAATTCTTTTGCCATCAAGGCATTTGATGGCAATTCGCACATCATAATAACTTTTAATCCTTTTTTGCCTCTTTCAAGACCGTTTACTTCTAAGAGTTCTGATGTCCGAGCGGCTTCTTTAATTGTTCTCACAAAGGGGATCATGATTTGGATGTTGTCTAAACCCATTGCCTCTCTTGCTTTTAAAATTGCGTCGCATTCCAT
>DTSX01000082.1 GCA_012965065.1 Gammaproteobacteria bacterium | reverse complement strand
GAAATACTGCGATCAGAATTTGGCATCCGACCAACTGTCAGCATTTCAACCAATTCTTCTAGGCTGGATTCGGTGACAAAATCAGAATTTTTTAAACTGACACCAAGACTGGTAACGCCCTCTAAATTATTCCCATGGCAAAAAACACAGCGTTTTAGATAATTTTCACGACCAGATTGAGATCTGTTTTCAACCAATTTGTTGTCAATTGAATCTGCTTTGGTCTCTATAACAACACCAACGCTCCTCGATGCCATGCCAAAAGCAGCAACACTGTTAGGTTTTTCACTGGCAGAGGTTACCGGGCCGTTGTCAACAATGTAACCAGGTGCCTTCATACTGTAAACCCCCATGCTGACAACGGCGATGCTCACTGAACCAATGACGACCAACAGATGCCTGCTCAGAGACAGATTGATTTTGGGTAAAGAGTTAATGAAAGTAATGATCAAAATGCTGGCGCACAACAAAACCCCTATGTGCAGAATAAAGACTAAGATTTCTGGAGACCATTGGCTCCCTTGATGATAAATGTCTGTGATGCTTAATGCCGGTGCCTCTTCCATTTTACTAATGGATGAATAGGCCCACTGAAGATCAAACCAATTTTGTATTGCGGTAAATAAACTTGCAGTAATGGCAAATCCTAGAGCATAGCCTGATTGCCTTAAGACACCGAATAGACCGGAAACCATCCCTGCCCTTTGCGGTGGCGCACTGGCCAACATCAAATTGTTGTTTGGCGAGAAAAATAGACCTGTTCCAGCTCCAATAAGTAGCATTGCAGGTAAAATCATCACCACGGTTGACTCAGCATCTAACAACAGTAAAAGCGTATACCCGATACCGGTGAGCAGAGCACCCATCATACACAACTTCTCTGGCCCAAATCGATCAGACGCATTTCCCGCAATAGGGCTGATCAACAAAGTTGCCAAAGCTGCCAGCCCTAGAGCCAAACCGGCATCCCAAGCCTTCATTTCCAGGCCACTGATCATGACAATAGGAAGAATAAACAGGTAAACGGGGAAACTTGCGAATACAGATGTGAAGGCAATGGACGCTCTGGTGAAATTGTTACTCTTGGTGAATAAATCAAGATCTATTAACGGGTCATCGTGTTTTCGCTCTTGTTTTAAAAATAGGGCAAAAAAAACGAAGCCAAAAACAAATATAATCCATACCAAAGGATCCAGATGATTGTCCTCCACAGGAAGCTTATTGCACCCAAACAAGATTCCAAATAAGGCCACAGTTAAATAAAGAGCACCCAGGTAATCATAGGTTCTCTGACGTTTGGTAAATTGAAACGGATGCTTGAAACCCAGAGCTAAAAAGGCAAGGGCTATGGCCAATATGGCAAACGGAATTCTGGACCAAAAAATTGCAGTCCAATCGTATGCATCGAGTAACCACCCTGCAAAAACAGGCCCCATTACGAACCCAACTGCATTTGCCGCCTGAAGAATACCCAATGCCCTGCCTCTTCTTTTTGCACCGTACATTGCGGTCGCAATGGCAAAAGTGGAGGGCAGGAACAAAGCCATGCCAAACCCCTGGATAAAGCGAATAGTGATCAGTGTGTTGGCATCGGGTGCCCATGAACAGGCAATCATTGCAAGAGCATATATAAGAGTCCCAAATTGGAAAAATCTAGCGTGACCTATGCCATCTGCCATCTTTGCTGCCAATAACATTGGACCACTTGCTGCGATTAAATAACCCAATGCTACCCAAACAATTTCGCTGGTGCTGGAATCGAGTTTATCGATCATGTCGGGAATAGCGATCGGGGTAAAACTCGAATCCAAACTGGCCATCACAGACGACAGGACCAGTGAACTCATGATTAAGAATATACGCCCTTTTGACAGCTCCATCACAGGATCCTTCATTTCCAGATTAGGTTATTGAATTAGTATATTTTGACGTTAGGGATATTGAAAAGTGATTTCCATTCCTTGGCAATAAGGATGTCCATCAATCTAGATTCCTTGCCTTCTTGTTTTCTCTCCATTTCAAATTGCAATGTGATCAGTGCCTCATCCACCTCCTGGCCAAATAGACTACGAAGATATTCTGTTGGCACTCTAGGCTCATCGGAAAATTCACCGCTGTCGTCAAAAGTGGGTGGTAACATTGGCGGGACGTAAAAAACATTGGGCTCTGTTCCGTATTCAGGGTGAAGCGGCAAAGCAACTTTCCATTGGTATACCAATTCATGAATGGGACCGTTTTCATCTTCCAGGAATCCTACAAATCTTAACCGACCTGGGCATTGTCGTGCACATGCCGGAGCCACACCCTCCTCAAGTCTTGGAAAACAAAAAATACATTTCTGGGATTTTCCAGTTACATAATTGAAATATATTTTGTCGTAAGGACACGCCTTGTTGCATTCACGGATACCCTGGCATTTGTCCTGATCAATCAAAACCACGCCGTCTACTTCGCGTTTGTAAATTGCTCTCACCGGGCATGCTTCCAAACAGGAGGGTTTGGTGCAGTGATTACACATCCGAGGTAAGTAAAAGTGGTAATTATTTGGGTAATCGCCCGAACTGGTGTCTTCATCCCAATTTGAGCCTTTCACCATGGGTCGTTCTTGTTGCAGCTGCACTTCAACGCCCTTGAAATAGACTTCGTCATGGTTTAATGGGATTTCTTCACCGTGATCTTCCTTTGTGGTCATCAGACCATCTCTGTTGAGGTCGCCATTTGCATCATATCCACCTCCGCCTTCTTCCCAGTACCGCGGGTATCCCGGTCCCGGTTTAGTTTCCACATTATTCCAAAGCATATACTCCTGGCCAGGCTCATCAGTCCAAAGTGATTTACAAGCTGTGGTGCATGTTTGACAACCTATACATTTGTTCAAATCCATCACCATTGCAACTTGACCCATGCTCAACCCTCCATTAACAGTTACGGATCATTGATCGTCTCTAACTGCCATTCGATATCGTCTTCAAGAAACTTGTTTAATTCTACAACAATTTTTGTATACATTGCATCTATTGAAATTCTTTTTAATGTTTTCTGAAAATCAGGGACCCAATTGACTAAATGACGTGTGGAAAAATCAAGCTGGGCCAGCTGATAAGACAACCTGTCCTCGGTGGAATTGTGTTCCTGAAAACATAAAAAATGCATGAACTCTAATTCGATGGACAAATGGTCCATTTGCCATTGAAATTTCTCACCAAGTGTGTAGCCAAAATACTCATAAAAACGCACCAAATCTTCCCGTAAACCGGCCGGTTGGAGCATAAACAAGTCTTCCCTGATTGGAGCCGGTGGTCCGTCATTACCAACCTCAAAAAGCCCGCTGTATTGCTTTTTCAATTCACTCAGGTCTTGTTGGCTAAATTCATTCATGAGATCTGAGAGGTCTAAAGAATATGGAAGACCGGTGGTGCTTGCAATCCCATTGAGCTTGTTCTTGGTATCCAAATCGTGGGGTGAACTTAACAAAACAGAAAATGATTCATAACCTAGAGAGCGAAGTATCGCGGTATTTTCTGGAGACCTTAAATCATTATTACAGAATCTTTGGTCTCTCTTTTCAGAGCTTGAGTGCTTGTTCATGCCGATCTTTCAAAATTGCAAGTGAAGTCTTTGTAAGTTTGATTTGGGGCAAATGCAAGAGGTTGGTATCCCAAATGACCGTAGTCACCTACCATTGAAGTTGGCTTGATCAACCCAGCAGTTGGGATGACTTCACCAAAGTTTTTTCCATGTTTAAACATTTTAGGATCCCATCCATGGTACATAAACAACATACCGGGCTGTATCCCAGAACTTACATGCGCCATTGCGAAAAATTCTCCAGCGGAATTGAAGACACGAATCATATCATCATCTTTTACGCCACGTTCCTCAGCATCGTCAGGATTCACGTAAATGTCAGGCTCGCCTCTCTGCAGACTCAACAAAAATGAATCGTCTCGCCACATACTGTGGATACCATGCCTGGCATGTCCCATCATCATTCTCAGCGGATAGCCTTCAATTGAGAGTGGCTCCTTGTATGTGGGCAATGTTTCCCCAAATTCAATAAACCACTCATGGTCAATGTAAAACTGCTGGCGACCGGTAAAGGTTTCATAGGGGTGTTTGTCAACGACACTTTTCACAATCTCGGTGTGATATGGGGATTCTTCATTGTCCCACGCTGTGTTGTCTACGCCGTTCACTTTGACTATGCCTTTTACTGAAAGTTCCTCGAAAGTAATTTTTGGAATGCCGTGGCTGGTGTTGATGATAAATTGGGCGACATCCTTGGAATTTTGCACTCTACCTTCCATGGTATAAAGCTCTAAGGTCTTTTTGTAATCTCTCCTGACCGTCCTTCCATCCACAACATCTTTTATCGGAGGAATGTCTCTTTCGATTGCACGGCGACTGATCGCCTCGGCCAATCTTCTGTTGGCCTCCCAATCATCAACAGATTCACCCAAGGGAGCAACCGCTTCATTAAGCACCTGCAGATAAGGTACTCTGGACTGAAGCATCAAATCGTTTCTTTCATAGTGGTGCGCAATGGGTAAAACATAATCAGAATGAAGCGACGTGACACCCATATCAGGCGCCAGTGAAACGATTGTTTGCAATTCGTCAAAGGCATTTTTTCTCCAAGAATTGTTTGAAGCACGCCAATTTGCGCCGTTGTTTCCTGCAAAGATACCCATTTTCCAGCCGTGCTTGCTGTAATCTGGGAACCAATCTTCACTTATGCTTTTTTGATAATACCGGTCGTAGGTATCGGCCAATTTCTTGCCATAGATTTTCCGTGTCAGTTCCTTCATGTTGCCATGATCGTAATCCCACGTTGTTCCTGAAATCAGCCGAAAAGCTGGGCCAATACCTGAAAAACCAAACTGGTTCATACCTCTGGATATGGGTGCATTTGCCACTTGCAAGCCACCGCCTTCTTTGCCGGTGCTGCCAGTAAGTGCCAAGAGCAATAACATGGCTCTTTGCAACAGATCACCATGCAACCATTTGCAGGAAGCATAGCCGGCATAAATCATGCTCGGGTTTGCCGTTGCAAAGATTCTTGCCGTTTCTCGAATCACCTGGGCATTAACCCCGGTAATTTCTGTGGCTTTTTCGGGAGTGAAATCTCTGCATTGCTCTTTTAAAAGTTCAAAAACTGTGGTCACTTCAATTTCGCCATCGAGAGTTTTTATATTCCATCTCCCCTCCAAAGCGGGTTCAATGTTCCCCAGCTCAAGTGTGCCGTGTTTTCTGCGATCTCTGCCAGTGGGTTTGATGGCACGACCTGTTCCAGGCGCTTGCACGATTTTATCGGTGGCCTCATCCCACATGTAATAAACATTGTCTGCAACTGCCAAGAGCCCATAGAGCGAGAGGTGTTCCCTTCGCAAAAATTCCTTGGTATCGGTTCTCACGAGCAAGGGTAAATCGCTTTGTTCCTTGATGTACGCTTCCTGATACAATTTTTCCTTAAGAATCACCTCCACCATCGCCATGGCCAGAGCACTGTCGGTTCCCGGCTTTGGATTCAACCATAAACTTGCATGCATGGCAGTTGGGGTGAATTCTGGGGAAATGGCAATCACTTGTGTCCCGTTGTATCGTGCTTCCCAGAAAAAATGTGCGTCTGGGATTCTGGTGGCAGCTGGATTACTCATCCATATCAAAACACATTTTGACTTGTAGACAGAGGCGAAAGTATCCCCGGTATAGACCTGACCGAGGGTCATGTACGAACCGGTTGGGAGATCACCAACGCCGGAAAAAAATTCAGGAACGGTTACGCCAGTAATGTTTGCAAACCTGAGCAGGGAAGCAAAAGATGCCATTTTGACCGACATTTGTGTGCCACTTCCGTAAGAAATGCATTCGGGACTGTATTCGGTTGCGTAGTCGAGAAATTTATCGGCAATCTCAGTTGTCGCCTGTTCCCAGCTGATCCTTTGCCATTTACCTTCACCGCGTTTGCCGATTCTTTTTAAGGGATAAAGAATCCGCTGGTTGCCATACATATACTTGTGATGACGCAGGCCCTTTTGACAACCTCTTGGGCCAAAATCAGGGGCATCTCCTATTTGTTCATACTCACCTTGTTGTTCTTCTCGCCAGACCACGCCATTCTTAACAAAAACATTGAATGCACAAGTTCCTGCACAGTTGGTTCCATGGGTCCCCCGGACAACTTTGTCCCAAGTCCATTTCTTTCTGTAAAGATCTTCAAAACCCCGGTAGGTGTCGTTTGCAAGAACTTTTGGGGCCACTGCATATTGCAAAGCCAGGCCAATGCCCGAGGCCGTTGTTCCTTTTAAAAAATTGCGTCTGCTTAGCTTAATCAATGTTGTTACTCATTGTGCCAATAGTTTATCTCAAATTCCTTTTTTTGTTTAAAACTTATCAGGATTATGGACAATCAATAAAAACAGGTAGGTTGCGATAATGCTTTCTTTTTATCTGATGTAGATGTGTAATAAATGAACCATGATCACGTACAAAGAAGCCATCAATATTCTCAGTGAAGCATTGCAGCCATTGCCCACCAGTAAAATGGCGCCAGAGCAAGCCCATGGCGTTCTCGCGGGAGATTTGATCAGCACAATAGAAGTGCCCGGCTTCTCAAATTCTGCAATGGATGGTTTTGCTGTAAGGTCCATTGAAACCAATGGAGCCAACGCCGAAAATCCAGTAACACTTGAAGTAAGAGGATGCATTCTTGCAGGTGAGTTGGCTCCGGAAATAGATCAGAGAGAATCGTGTTGTGAGATCATGACAGGGTCCATTATGCCGATTGGTTTTGATGCCGTGATTCCTATTGAACAGGTTGCTATCGCCGATGAAGATGGAAGAGTTTTTATTCTGGTTAGTCAATCTGTCCAAACCGGGCGGAATGTTCGGTTCTCAGGTGAAGATTTTAAACCCGGTGAAACAGTGGCTAAAAAAGGCCAGCTGCTCAATCCTCATATTTTGATGGCTATCATCGCAAACAAAATAGACACAGTTTCTGTTTATCGCCCCCCCAAAATAGGCATCCTGACCACGGGTAGTGAACTTGAAACTGGCAACCAAGAGGAAACCCGCCCGACCATTCCCAATACCAATGGTCCGTTTCTGCAATCTTCGATCAGGAGGATGGGGGTTCCTTGCAATGGAACCGTCAGCGTTGGCGACTCATCCCAGATGATCCAAAAGAAAATTCAGGATTTTATGGACCTTGAGAGCGATATTATTATTATCAGCGGAGGTGTTTCAGCAGGAAAAGTTGACTTTGTCCCTGCTGCATTGCTTGCACTCGGGGCAAACATACTCTTTCACAAAGTTTGGATCCGCCCGGGGAAACCGATCTTGATGGCAAAATTACCCGCCGGTCAATTTGTGTTTGGCCTTCCCGGAAACCCCGTTTCAGTGGCAGTGGGATTTAGATTCTTTGTCAACCAAGCAATTAGAATCTTGCAAGGTCAACTACTGGAACAGCCAATCTGTGCAATTAACAAAACTGAATTCAACAAACCTGAGAAATTTTGTTTTTTTGCCAAAGCACAAACTGAATACACACAATCTGGGAGTTTGGAGGCAACGGTTCTGCCTGGACAGGAATCATTCAAACTCAGCCCATTCTATCGAGCAAACTCTTGGATGGTTCTTCCTGAAGGTTCAAACGTGATCAAAGCTGGGGAGAGAATACAGGTTGTGCCTCTGCACCCAGGGGAAGCAATATAAACAACAGATCAATAGAGGGCTTTAGCTTTTTAAAACCCAAGCACTGCACCATCCATTCGCATTGACCAACTTATACTGAAAAATGGAACAAGGGCCCCACTCTGGATCTTCTGAAGTTTTAAATAACATGCAATTGGCACAATTTTGCCCAGGCTTGAATCTTGCAGCCATGGGATTGGAAATATC
>DTSX01000081.1:5468-7902 GCA_012965065.1 Gammaproteobacteria bacterium | reverse complement strand
GAATGTTTGCAACAGCAAAACCAGACATCACTGGATGCATCGGCAATGTATTTTGTGGGTCTAAAATCAGTATCTTTATGTGAGCCATCGCAAAATGGCTGATTTTTACTAAGTCCACAAGCACACCAAAAGTACTTCTTGCCTTCTTCCACGGTAATTTTTAACGGCCATTTGTGTGCAATGCTTGGGTCAGACATTTTATTCTCCTTATTTCTTAACTAAAGCCTAATGCAAAAATTTTTCGTACCAGTCTAGGTATCTTCGGAGTACATCTTCGTTATAGCTGGGAGTGGAAAAGGAATGATTTTCATCAGGATAGATGATTAATTGTGTAGGAATATTTAAGTGTTTTAGGGCTTGATACATTTGCTCAGAGCCTATCAATGGAACGTTGTAATCTTTTTCGCCAACAAGAAATAACGTTGGAGTTTTAATATTTCCTGCACTAAAAAAAGGATTGGAATTCCGAAGCCAATCCTCGGTATTATCCCAAGGAGTGCCCAATTCAAGAATGTATTCTCTTATATAGTGATCGTCTCCGAAACCACTCAATAAGTTGCTTATGCCCGCACCAGAAGTAGCAGCTTTGAACCTAGAATCTTTTGCAATCACGTAGTTTGTTAACATCCCACCATAACTCCAACCACCAAGACCCAATCTTTGCGGGTCAACATAGCCTAGTGATATCGCATAATCTGCTAATGCACTGACGTCGTCAGCATCAACATTTCCCCAATCGGCAAAAATCACTTTTTGGAAATCAAAACCTCTACCTGAACTACCCCTTGGATTCATAGCCATGACTATGTAACCGTTGGCTGCAAAGAGTTGCCAGTCAAAACGAAAATGCAAGCCGTATTGTGAAACAGGACCGCCATGCATTCTAATTATAAGCGGGTATTTTTTTGAAGGATCAAAATTATGAGGTTTGACCATCATCCCAAATATTTCTTCCCCATCATCGGTTGTAAAAGAAATCGTTTCAGTTTGGGAGATAATTTTTTTCGATAAAAATTCTGCATTCTGATGAGATTTTTGTTGGAGATTCTTCCCATCAACGAAAAATATTTCATCAGGTGAATTTAAATCCGAAAGAATTAATCCAATTTTCCCATTTCTGACTGCATAGTTTTTAGACCAGCCAGAAAGATAATAATCAGGCGGGGTAACTGTATTGATTTTTTGATCTAGGAAGGAATATTTTGCCAGTTGGCTTTTCATATTATCTTCAATTACAAAAAATATTGATGAACCATCTTCAGACCATTGAGGAGAAGATGTATTTCGATCAAGTTGTTTGGTAATTATTGAACTAGTACGAGTATCTAAATCTATAATTGCTAGTTCTTGTATAGCGTACCAAAGGAGTTTTGGATCGCCTCCATAAAGATAAGCAATCTGTTTCCCATCTGGGCTCCATTGAGGGCGTGAACCCTGTGAATCTGCTCCAAGGTGAGTCGTCAATTGAATAGGATTTTCATTTGAATCTAATTTAAGTACATAAATATCCCAATTGTCATGACGGTCAATATCACCGATTTTTGTTACATAGGCAATGCGATTTCCATCGGGTGACCAAGATGGAAATATCTCATTACTGGAACCATCTGTGAGTTGAGTTAATTTTCTCCTGGCTATTTCAATTAAGAATAAATGCTGTCTCGATTCATCTAGGAAGTCATTATTATCTTGTTTGAATTGATACCGATCTATTACATAGGGTTTCTGGGTTTCTCCCTCATCCTCGCGCTCAGGTTCTATATTAATGACCATAACAATTCTATTTCCATCTGGAGACCATTCAAAATCGGTAACACTTGATTCGATCTTTGTCATTTGTCTTTTTGTTGCAGTTTTCGTATTGAAAAACCAGAGTTGTTGGTAGTCTGAGTATTTTCCTCTGCCGGGAGCAAGGTAGGCAACGTAGTTGCTGTCGGGACTAAATTTAGGTGAATATGCAGATCGCACAATCAGTTTATCTCTATCTTTTTTAAAATTGAGCATCCAGATATCGGTAACATACTCATCGTTCTTCTGATCAACGCTCGATACTGTATAGGCAATCAAGTCAGCATCTTTTGAAACATCTAGAGAGCCTATATCCTTAATCTGATTGATGTCTTTCAGCTCAAATTTTTCATTCTGACTTTGTAATGCAAAAGACCCATGGGTTAAGAAGAGTGAAAGAAATACTACCGATAGATAGAACGGTTTATTGTTTCGGTCAAAAATTTCCATAGAATCCTCTTATTTTGATTTATTGATTGATTTCAGAATAATGATTTTTTAACGTTCTGACTAGAGATACTGCAAGAACAGGGCAGATAAAGAGCAATGGAAGCGACATCAATAAAATGACATCCATAGCCACCCGGTTGAGGTCAATGATAAACAAAGCAGCAGGGAGTATTGCCAAAACAAAAGCCCAGAATAG
>DTSX01000081.1:0-5368 GCA_012965065.1 Gammaproteobacteria bacterium | reverse complement strand
CTCAGCAAATTCTGATTTTTCACCTATCCCAAGTGTGCTCATCTCTCCGAATTTTTGGATGAGTTGTTTGATTGCCTCTCCACTCAAAGCAATAATTTCCTTGAAAGGCCCAAGTAAGAGGATAAATAACAAGAAAACCAAGGCCGTGACAACATTGATGTTGCTCAACATTCGAATGCCTTTTTTCAATCCTAAAAAGACGCTCAGGGCAAATAAGAGAGTGCAAAATAAGAGGACAGATAAATCCAAGGTTAGATTGTGCTCGACCCCGTACAATTCGGAAATGCCAGCACTGATGACTGGAATGTACATACCCATGGAGCCCCCAGATGCACCAATTGCGACGATAACGAAGATGAGATCTATGCATCGACCCAGAATTGAATTCTCTACCTGATTTCCCCGCAATCCCCGCAGTCCCGAACTGAGTCTGAGAGACCCTAGTTTGTAATGATAAAAAGGAACAGCTATAACCACGGTAGGCAAGCAATAGAGAGCCCAACCACTGATACCCCAATGAAATGCACCGTAAGCCGATGCAAGCATATAAGAATCTTGGGATAATGGCTGTAAACCAAAAGGGGGTTGATTGACGTAATACGCCCACTCAACCCCAGACCAATAGAGAATGCCCCCACCTATGCCTGAACAGAAGAGCATTGACGCCCAACTGAAATTGCCAAACTCCGGAGTCGCATCCTTGCCCCCTAAGACAAATTTTCCATACTTTGAAAAAGCAAGAACGAGAAGAAACACCGATGTTGCAATACCAAAAACCATGTAAGTGGATCCAAACACACTCACGATCCCTTGATATATTTCTCGAATAAAAACGGCAGCACTATCTGGTTTGAGGGCTATTGGTAAAGTGATGCAAGCAATCACAATCAGGATGCTGATGAAACTAAACTGATCGGTTTTACTTTTGTGTAACAAGGATTTCCTTTGAGGGGTCACCGACATCAATCAATTGAGTAATCGGGGTAGAGTCTTCTGATTTACCCATTGTGCCTGTTAAATAAAATTCAGCGGCTACAATAGTCATAAGCAATAGGAAAAAGATTAATAATGTCACCATGGTTTCTTTCATGCATTCACCACAGTAACATCATCAATCTCAAGTAAAAAAAGTGTAAATATTTTTCTGAATTGCATAGTAAATTGATTTACCCTAAAAATGCTTTGTAATCTATTATATGAATAAGTAGGTATTAGAATAGGAAAAATGAGTTCAACAACACCAAAAAATATTGATCGAACCCAAGGCATACTGCCACAAAAGGAAAAAGGTTCATTGCAACCAATTCCTTGTAAGGCTGTCGAAGAAGAGAGAAGAATGCAGCTCGAAAGGTTAGCGGCAGGATTTCGGCTGTTTGCATTGTATGGTTTTGATGAAGGATTGGCAGGACACATCACCTATCGAGATCCTGAATTTAAGGATCATTTTTGGGTGAATCCCCTGGGAGTTAACTTCGCTCAGATTTGTATTTCAGACTTGCTTCTAGTGAATGAAGGAGGCAGCATCATTCAAGGCGAGAGGCCACTGAATCCTGCAGCATTTTCAATTCATTCAGCCATTCACAAAGCTAGACCCGATGCTAATTCAGCAGCGCATGCACATTCAATATACGGGAGATCATTTTCTTCGCTAGGAAAAATGCTTGATCCTATCACTCAAGATTCAGCGGTATTCTTTGAAGAACAGGCAATTTATGACAATTATGGCGGAGTCGCTTTTGATGTCGAAGAGGGGAATTCTATCGCCGAAGCTCTCGGCGATAAAAAAACGGTCATCCTGCAGAACCATGGTTTATTGACTACTGGAACTAATGTTGACACTGCGGTATGGCTCTTTATTTCCATGGACAAGTGCTGTCAGAGCCAATTATTGGCAGAAGCTGCGGGTGAACCTACCCTCATTCCAGATGAGATTGCTCTTCACGCAAAGGCCCAAGCCGGTTCTGACTTGGTTTTATGGGCAAGTTTTCAACCACTTTATGACCTAATCTACAAAATGCAACCTGACTTTCTCGACTAGGCAGTGAGAAATATTCTAACTTTTTTAGGGTTTTCTATTCTTTTATTTTCATGCAGTATCCTGGACTCTGATCTTAAGGTTAAAGTCGATTCTGGATGGCTCCTGGGCAGTGAAGAAAGCGGGGTCTTATCTTTCAAGGGCATCCCCTTTGCGGCCTCAACCGAAGGGGTTAACAGATGGCGTCCCCCACAGAGAAAGCAGCCATGGAAAGGAATTCGATCTGCACAGGATTACGGTGATTATTGTCCCCAAATAAAAAGAGACACATTGTGGTTTGAATTGGGTAAAACTAGCGAAGATTGCTTAACACTTAATGTTTGGGCGCCCAAAAATAGTTCCGTGTCTAAACTTCCAGTGATGGTGTGGATTCATGGTGGCGGGTACCTACAGGGGTCTGGAAACATTCCCAGAGTAAACAACCCAGAGTTTGTAAAACAAGACGTTGTTTTGATTACTATTAATTACCGTTTAAATGTTTTTGGGTTTTTTGCACATCCTTCTTTGCTTCAAAAATCAGGCAATGAAATGGTAGGTAATTACGGATTACTGGATACTATTGCAGCACTTGAATGGATTCAAAGGAACATACACCTGTTCAATGGAAATCCAAACAATGTCACTGTCTTCGGGGAATCAGCAGGCGCAAGCTTGATTAGTTATTTGATGGTCACCCCGCGATCTAAAGGTCTTTTTCACAAAGCGATCAGCCAGAGTGCAGCAGTTGGACTCGCTCCCGATACACACATCAACAAACAGGTTGGCTTTAACATCTCAGGAGTGGATATTGCCAAAAAATTTGTCAAAGGAACAGGTCTTGAATTGGACCGAAGCTTGGATCAATTGCGTCAGTTATCGTCCGATGAAATCATTGAACAATTGGATCCAAGGACTGTCTTTGGACCCATGATTGACGGAACTTTGATTCCGGATCATGCAGGTTTGTTGTTTGCTCAAGGCAAACAACACGATGTTCCGTTTTTAATAGGTGGCAACAGTTGGGAAGCAAGTCTGGGTCGACAAATAGGAGGTGGTTTTAGTCCCAAATTTATTTCAAAATTGGTTCCCAAAAAAGACAAAGATATACTCTATCCAGGGTTAAATGGGGAAGAACTAGAAGATCAGGTTTTTGGGGATCTGGTCCTGCTCAGCACCGGCCGATATATGGCCAATCAGATGGCATATGTCGATTCAAAAACATACCATTATCACTTTTCTTATGTGGCGTCAGAGAAAGTGAATCAGCAGCCAGGAGCTGCTCATTCTGATGATATAGCATTTGTTATGAAAACCTTGGGCGTTGAGTTGAATAATGTTTCTGAAAAAGATAAGCAAATCAGTAATTCGATGCATAATTATTGGGTGCAATTTGCAAAAACCGGTGATCCGAATGTACCAGGCCAAACCCATTGGACTGCCTACAACCAAGATAATGGCAGTGTCCTAGAAATAGGTGATACCATTGTTCTTCGGAATGACTTTTTGAATGAACGCATCAATTACCACATCAATAGAGGCGCTGATTTTTTACAATCTATGACAAAACAATGAAAAAGACTCTCGAATTACAGAAGAGGAAATCTCTTTTAGAAGGCACACCTGGTATTAAAATTCGACTTGATCGATTAAACCGAGTGCTCGATATGATGATTTCTTACCAGGAGCAAATACCTGTTGCCCTCAGCAAAGACTTTGGCCACCGGTCACCAATGGCATCCAAATTTACAGATGTGGCATCAGTATTTGATGCTGTCCACTTTGCTAAGAAGGGCCTGAAAAAATGGATGAAGCCTGAGAAACGATCGGCTAGCAGCCCTTTTAATTTAGTTGGTGCTAAGGCTTATATTCAATATCAACCACTGGGTACTGTTGGCGTTATCAGCCCCTGGAATTTCCCCATCAATTTAACGTTTGCCCCGTTGGCAGGAATTTTCTCAGCAGGCAATCGCGCAATGATAAAACCTTCTGAAATTACACCCGAAACCTCTAATTTGATGAAGAAAATGGTCTCAGAATTCTTTGATCCTGATGAACTGGCTGTGTTTTGTGGAGATGTTCCAGTGGCGGAGGCCTTTTCAAAGTTGCCCTTTGATCACTTACTTTTTACTGGATCAACTTCCATTGCCAAACATGTGATGCGAGCGGCTGCGGAGAATTTGGTTCCAGTCACTTTGGAGTTGGGCGGTAAATCACCAGTTATTGTAAGTTCTTCAGCCAATATGAAGCAGGTTGCTGACAGGGTTTGGAACGGGAAGTTATTAAACAGCGGTCAAATTTGTCTGGCTCCTGATTATTTATTTGTTCATGAGGACCATGTCGAGCCTTGGATACAGGCTTCTAAACAATCGATAGCTGAAATGTTTCCTTCATTTTTTGATAATGAAGATTACACCTCAATCATCAATGAACGCCATTTCAAACGCTTGTCGAACTATCTGGATGATGCGAAAAAAAAGGGCGCCAGGTTGATTGAATTTAATCCAGCAAAAGAGGATAAAGAAGATCGCACCCATTTTAAAATGTTGCCAACGGTAATTCTCGGAGTAAACAGCGACATGTTGGTCATGCAAGAGGAAATATTTGGGCCCATTATACCCGTTAAAACGTATTCAAAAATTGAAGATACAGTAGATTATATCAACGGCCATGAACGGCCATTGGGTTTGTATTATTTTGGCAATGATAAAACAGAGGAAGCTTTTGTACTGGACAACACCATTTCTGGTGGTGTTACTTTGAATGATGTTGTTTTTCATGTTTCCCAAGAAGACATTCCTTTTGGAGGTATTGGTCCCAGTGGCATGGGTCACTATCATGGTGTGGATGGATTTAAACGGTTTAGTCATGCTAAAGGTATTTACAAACAAAGTTCTATTGATGCCGTTGTCAAACTAACCAGGCCACCGTTCACAAGCTTTTTTGATCGCTTAATCTCAAGTCGTATAAAAAAATAAGCAAAAATGACCAAGGATCAAGTCTTACAGGATAAGTTATCCGATTTGGGCCTGGATGAATTGCAGCGCCATATTTTCTTGTGTGCCGATCAGACCAAACCCAACTGTGCACCCAAGAAAAAAACACTGGCATCATGGCACTTTTTAAAACGCCGTTTGAAAGAGTTAAATTTGGACAAAAAGGGAGGAATATATCGCTCCAAAGTCAATTGCTTTCAAGTGTGCATGCAAGGACCAATTGCAGTGGTTTACCCAGACGGGATTTGGTACAAAAAGTGTACGCCTGAAGTGTTGGAGAAAATCATCCAACAGCATCTAATTAAAGGCGTTCCTGTCGATAAGTACGTTATTTCAAAAAGGAATTAAGTCTTTCTAGGTA
>DTSX01000080.1 GCA_012965065.1 Gammaproteobacteria bacterium | reverse complement strand
TCACTGAATCACTGGGTATTCAAATTTAAAATCATAAGGGTCATCGTCAATACCCGAGTCAAAAGTATTTGCGTACATATGACCAGCATAAACTGCATGAAAAACTGCCCCTGGAGAATTTGAATCGCCTATATTGTTTAAAGTCTTAATTCCAGAATCTTCAAGCAATGACTGATTTGCACTTAGCTCCTTGAATAGGGAATCAACCGGCAGACGCATACCTACTATTACCAGCGACTTTCTGTCTACGTCCATAATTTCTTTTGTTATCTTATGCGTCAATGTCAGTGATTCATTTTTAAATTCACTGATTCGGTATTCAGTTATGGTTTTAATATTTTTTTCATACATTTTTGCTTTAATTGCATTGACCTCGTTACTCATAAAACTCCATGGAGAAACATTTTCAAACGGCGTAATGATAGTAACTTCGTGCCCCAGATCTGAAAGATACTCAGCGATAAGGCCGCCCATATAATAATAATCAAAATCATAAATCACTACGGGTGATTGAAGCTCACAACCTTTAAGAATATCATCTGGAGTGAACACACCTTCTTGTTTTTCTATGGGCTGGGGAACGAAGTGTTCATCTAAGATAGATAACTCCCAAGACGATCCCGTGGCAGTCACAACATGATCAAAACCCAAACCGAGTACATCTTTGCTCTGCAGTTCATTTTCAAGAAAAACATTCACATTAGGTAACTGTTGTATCTGGTTGGTCCTATAATCTGTTACTCTCCGATAGGAGGACATACCCGGTAGAATGGATTCCTTGTTGATTCTGCCACCAAGTTCTTTGTGATCATCTGCAAGAGTCACCTCATAACCTCTTCTTGCCAAAGAGAGGGTTGCCTCAAGGCCAGCAGGACCTCCACCAATTACCAAAATAGACTCTTCAGAGGTTTTAGGTTTCATAATTTCAGGATGCCACCCTCTCCGCCACTCTTCTCCCATGCTTGGATTTTGAGTGCAGCGGACTGGTATGCCTTGGTTGTAACAGGAAGCACAAATATTACAGCCTATACATTCTTTAATATCATCTTCTCTTCCTTCTTCGATTTTTTTAGGCAAGAAGGGGTCTGCGATCGAAGCTCTAGCAGAACCCACCAAATCCAAAGTTCCGTTATTAATTTGGGCAACCATAATATCAGGAGATGTAAACCAACCTACTCCAACCACAGGTTTAGAGGTTAGATCTTTAACGAAACTATAGTATGGCTCCATAAAGCCTGGCTCAGAAAAACGACCACTAGGGGTTTCTTTAACCCATTCAGACACCTTTATATCCCATAAATCTGGTAGCTCTCCAATCAACTCAAACAATTCATGGGCTTCTGTTTGACTGGACTCACTCTTAAATTCCAATAATTCATCAGTAGAGATACGAACGGCTATAGCAGCTTTATTGCCAGCAATCTCCTTCATGTCGGTTATTATTTCTTTGAGTAATCTTGACCGATTTTGAAGAGAGCCCCCATATTCATCGGTTCTAGTATTAAACAATGGATGTAAGAAATGATAAGGCAGGAAACCCATGCCTGCATAACAATAAATGATATCAAAGCCAGCTTTCATGGCTCTTTTTGTTGCATCTATATGCCATTGTTTTAAATCTTTAATATCTTTTTTGTCCATAACCTTAGGTGCCTGAAGACTCATAGTTTCTATTTCACTGGTCTTTTCTTGAATACCTGATGGTGATATTGGCGTCATTCTAGTATGTCGGTTAGGTGTGTAGGCACCTCCATGAAAAAACTCAATACCAGCAAGAGCATCGTGAGCATGAACAGCCTCAACCATGGGAACATGTGAATCTATATCCCGATCAGTCCAAAGTCTCGCAAATGGCAAAGGACGATCATCACTACTTGGGTGAATAGAGCAATAGCCTGTATTAACAACCCCCCAGCCACCTTCAGCTTTTATACCTCTTTGAGCTGCTCTTGTGTTGGGCATATCATTGCC
>DTSX01000079.1 GCA_012965065.1 Gammaproteobacteria bacterium | reverse complement strand
ATGCGCGGACCAAAGAATTATATGGCTTCAGGCCACGAAGCTGCACCTATCGGCATCACCGTTGAAGGCGCAAATATTTTGACCCGCAGCTTGATCATTTTTGGCCAAGGTGCTTTTCGTTGCCACCCCTATGTCCTTAAAGAAATTGCAGCGGTGGAACAAGAGGATGCAGGTGAGGCGTTGGAGCAGTTTGATCGGCATTTCTTCAACCACGTCGCTTATACCTTGTCCAATGTAGCACGATCCTTGGTTTTGGGAATCTCGAATAGATTTGGCAACTCCCCAGTTGCTGGCGAGACAGAAAGTTACTACAAACAAATTAATCGCTTCAGTGCAGCGTTTGCATTGTTAACCGATGTTTCGATGCTCGTACTCGGTGGCAGCCTTAAACGAAAAGAAACCCTGTCTGCAAGGCTTGGTGACGTTTTAAGTGCACTCTACCTTGCCAGCACCACGTTAAAATATTATGAAGATCAAGGCGACAAGGAAACAGACCTGCCATTGGTTCATTGGGCATGCAAGACCTTAATTTTCGAAGCGCAGAACAAAATTCATGAAATTTTAGTCAATTTCCCAAACCGATTTATTGCTGGTATCCTCCGATTTTTTATTTTTCCATTGGGAAGGAATGTCTCTGGCCCATCGATCAAAAATACACTGGAAATTGGAGGTCTCATTTCAAGAAAAACTAAAACAAGAGAAAAATTGTGCCAAGGCGTTTATTCAAGGGACGAACCCACCAACCATTTGGCAACGCTGGAGAATGCACTTGAGCTCTACGAAACTGCTCATCCAATCAAAGTTGATGTAATGAGAGCACGCAAGAAAGGCCTGATTGAGGGCAATACCTTGGAGGAGTTGATGGATGCTGCGGTGAATCAAGATGTAATCACCGAAGAACAGGCGAATCAATTGAGTGCATACGATCAATTGGTACTGGATATTATTAATGTTGACGATTTCTCAGAAGAAGAACTGAAAACAATCCGTTAACCCATCGGCTGTTTAGTCAAGGCAACCAATATTCCAAGCGTCTGTACCGATCGCATCTGAAAAATCACTTAATGCATCCAGAGAGGAACTGAAAGCAAGACCGATGTCCCCGCCGCCTGCACCTGAAGGTTTGTAAAACACATTGTGTGTTGAAGCAATATTTTGAATATCGGCATGCACTTGGGTGTAAATACCGATACTTCCTATCTTATCTAGTTTTTTGATTTGAACATCGTAAGCTCTCAACAAATCAATGATCAGATCCACATCTTCTGACTTCCAAGCATTGGAAAGGCTTTGGGTAATTTCCAGAAATTGGTCCAGAGCACTTTTAAATTCCTTGGGATACAAATTGCTAGCCCTTTGATAATTTGCAACCAGTCTATTGGTTGATCCATATTGACTGGTTGTTAATGCTTTTAGATGCAGCCCATTGGGCCAATTGAGAATAGACCAGGTGTGATTTTTTACCGAGTCTTTGGTGCATTCGATGACGCCCTGGTCTGCAAAACAGCAAGTAACATCAATGCCGCTCCCTTGTTTGCCTTGAAGGCCTTGATGAATTGAGTTTGCTTGGCTTAGTAGATTCTCTGGTGACGATCGAATGGCTTGATATTGAGACAATGCTTGGGTGATTCCCACTGAAACTGCAGCACTGGAGCCTATGCCCAATTTAATGACTGTCCCATCGTTTGTAGTTCGGAAAAATTCGGAGCTGTCAACAACAATATAAAGCTTTTCCTTGAGCTTGGGTTTGAGAATCTTGAAAGCATGCTGAAGCAATAAACCGAATACCCCTGGGTCTGCTTCGAGCCAAAGAACATTGAAATCGTCATCCATGGTGAATGGGAAAATACCCTCCAGTGCTGAAGTTGTATAAATATTGTGATTCTTATCACTCTTCTGGATTGTAATATTGACCTTTTGCTTGAGCGTTGAAACAATTGCCGGAGCCCCATCCAGGACAGCATACTCTCCAGATA
>DTSX01000078.1 GCA_012965065.1 Gammaproteobacteria bacterium | reverse complement strand
AGAATTGCAGTAACTTTTTTAAATTTTTATTTGAAAACTGGAAGGAAGATATTGAAATTTTTTAAATTCAGATCTAAAAAAAGATGAATCAATAGAAATGAAAAAACTTACCTTAATTTTAGGACTAGTATTCTGTTCTTATTCCTGGGCAGAGGTTGAACTTATAGATGTTTCAGTATTAAAAAAACGAATAGAAAATCCTGGCCACAGCTTAATTCTTCTTGATGTCAGAACAGTTAGTGAATATCAATCAGGACACATCAAAGATTCAATTAATATCCCTCACGATCAGTTGATTCAGAACATTGATGTTCTAGATCAATATAGAAACCAACCAATAGTAGTTTTCTGCAGAAGTGGAAGAAGGGCTCAATTAGTGATTGATACCCTAATTCAAAATAAATTTGATCAGATTGTAGATTTAGAAGGAGATATGCTGGCATGGAAAACATCTGGGTTCCCAGTTGTTCATTAACTCGAGCGCTAAAGTTATTTGGCTAAATTGAGTTCTTAATTGATTCCAAAATTGCCATTGCGGCTGTAAATCCGACATCTGGGGAGCCACCGTCAGCATTAGGCCAGGATGAATACATGGCAATCACCATACCCGTTGAAGGCGATATGTAAATGAATTGCCCATGTACTCCCCTAGCAAGCACAGTGCCCTGTCCGTCGCCCACACCCCAAACAAATGAACGGTAATAAGGATCGATGCTTTCAGTGCTTAGATGCGGCAATGTGGCATCACCCTTTTGATCAAAAATATCATCTATCCATAACTCAGGAATTACCTGACGGTTGCCAACTTTACCGCGATTGATTATAAGTTGACCAATACGGGCAGTATCCCTGAGCGTTGCAAACATTCCACCGCTTGCGAGGGTAAACCCAGATACATCGACAGTAATCCCTGCACTTCGCTCAGCACCAATTGGCTTCCAAACACGTTCGGAAACAAGATCTGCGAATCGTTGGCCTGTTGCGGCTTCCAGAACCCATGCCATAACATCCGTTGTGCCTGATTTGTAAACAAACTTACCCTGCCGGCTCTTATCAATTCCTACGGTCGGTAAAAACTTATAGTTACCAATCACATCAGTGTCGATGCACATGGAACCTGTGAGCAGGCCATCTGCACAATCTTGTCTGCGAACCGTACTCTCAGGCGAGTCATAATCTTCAACCCAATTGGAAGAGTCTCGCATGTCCAACATGTCTCGCAATGTATCCTGGCCCCAACCGCTTTTCGCCAGTTCCGGGACATAGTCTGCAACCGTTTTAGTAAGATCAATCAACCCATCAGCCGCAACGCTTGCAGCGGTTAACCCTGTCACCGTTTTGCTCACAGACCACATCAAGTGGGTGCGTTCTGGTGTCAATGTCCCATCATAGAGCTCTGCTACTGCCACGCCATTTTTTATAACGAGAATCCCATCCACATATTGGCTTTTCATAGCATCGGAGAGTTGAACAGTTTTCCCACCCAAGTTGATGCTCAAGTCATCTTTGGCATCAAGGAGTCCAGGGATTGGTTGAACCAGATTATTATCATTTGCGATATTTTTGGTTGGCAGTATTTCGCGAATATGGGTATATGCCCAACGGTTGAGAGGACCAAATTGCCATGTTGCACCAGTAATTCCATCTGGTCGACTATCGGTAACAGCGGAAGCATTAATGCCTCCTAATATTGCCAACAACACAACCAATACAACAGATCTCATTAACATCTCCTTATAAGTTACTAATCGATACTAATTATAGTTCTTGAGCTCTTTTTGAAACACTTAATTTCTAATCTTGGTTTATTTGAGATTAAATAGGTTTCCATTGATAATGATAATCTAATAATAAAAAATAAAAGTTACTATGACAGAAAAAGAAAGGAAAAAATGGGAAAGAAAAGGTCCTCCCAAAAAATTAATGAGGTTTATAACTAGTCTACAAGCCTTTTTCTATAAGGCTTCCAAAGGGAAACTTTGGAGCACTGTAAA
>DTSX01000077.1:5547-8091 GCA_012965065.1 Gammaproteobacteria bacterium | reverse complement strand
GTTGCAACCAACAAGTAATTCAAATCCTCACCCAAGACAACCGCTTGGTTTGCAGGAAGCGTCCAGAGGGTTGTGGTCCAAATAGGAAGATAAATTGGTCGATCCGTTTGGTCTAAATTCAATCCGGTTCTGGTCAAAAATTCATTGGTATCAATAATCCTAAATCGAACATCTGCCGAACAAGATTCTTTGTCTTTGTATTCAACTTCAGCTTCAGCAAGAGCAGACTTACAATCCAAACACCAATGGACAGGTTTATGTCCATAGACCAAATGACCGTTTTTGACTATCGTTGCAAAGGCCCGAATTTGTTCCGCCTCGTAATTCCGATCAAGGGTAAGATACGGTTTTTCCCATTGGCCCAATATCCCGAGACGAATAAAATCATCCCGCTGTTCAGAAACTTGCTGTAAGGCATAGTCCCTGCAAGCATCCCTATACTGATCGACATCAAGTTTTGACCCCACTTTTCCTTTTTTTTTCTCAACCTGATGTTCTATGGGCAACCCGTGGCAATCCCAACCAGGAAGGTACGGGGCATCGAAGCCTGAAAGCGTTTTGGATTTGACCACAATATCCTTCAAAATTTTATTTACAGCATGACCAATGTGGATTTTGCCATTGGCATAAGGGGGTCCATCAAGGAGTAAAAATTTGTCCTTACCTGCTTGCTGTTGTCTGATTTTTAGATAGAGATTGTTCTCAGACCATTGCTTCAGAAGAGACGGTTCCCGATTCGGTAAACTGGCTTTCATTGGAAAGCCAGTGTCTGGTAAATTCAGTGTCTCCTTGTAATTTGTCATTCCTCTGGTGGGCTTTAGTGTGGAACCATTATAAAGGTTCAGGATTGGTTTGAACACGAATGTCTCTTGCTCTAATGCCGAGACAAAACAGTGCCAAAACATAGACCAAAACCGCTGATGGGATCAATCTCATTAAATGGGTTATCCTTCCTGCCAAGCTTTGTTCAAGCCAAACGGGGAGTTCTGGGTTGAAGATCACAAGCAACATCACCATTGCCCCAGTGGCAACGACAATGCGTATCAGAAAAGCAACTTCTTCCCGATCGACCTTGATTTGTCTTTCACGGATCAAGCCTCTGAACAACAAGAGGGCATTGAGCAGAGTTGAACAAGAGAAAGCCAGCGACAAACCCATGTGCGGATAAGGGCTGTTGGTCAGGACCAAAGTGGTGACAAACAAAATTGACAATGAGGCATTGGTTGCCATGGCAATAAGGCCATATTTAACCGGAGTCTTGGTATTTTGTTTGGCGTAATAGGCGGAAGCAAGTATCAATACCATGGACAGGCCTATCAAGCCAAAAGCGTATGCCATCAGGCTGTATTGGGTCATATAAAGATCATGGATATTAAAGTTACCGCCTAAAAATATGGTAGCAATCAATGGACCTGAGAGAATGTATAATCCTGTTGCTGCTGGGACTGAAACCAGCAATGCGATGCGGATACCCCATTGCACGATGGACCTAAATTGAGCTTGGTTTTGCCCCGCGCTTTTACTTGAAAGATTGGGTAAAACCACCGTTGACAGTGCCACCCCAAATACCCCGACTGGAAATTCCAGCAAACGATCCGAATAATAAATCCAACTGATACTTCCTGCAGTTAAAAAGGAAGCAATCAAAGTATTAAACAGTAGATTCACCTGTGCAGCTGAACTGCCGATAATCGAGGGAATCATTAATTTAATTATTTTTCTAACACCCGAGTCTTGCCAACCCCACTTTGGTTTGGGCAATTGGCCAATCCGTTGCACAAATGGCAGTAAAAAAAGCAGTTGCAAAACACCTGCAACCAACACTGCCATTGCCAAAACCAGGCCAGGGTTCGATGCCGATGGGGCAATCCAACCGGCAGCAATGATCAAGACTAGGTTGAGAATAACCGGAGTAAATGCAGTGGCCCAGAACTGTTTATTGGTATTTAGTATTGCCCCTGCAAACGCTGTCAGTGAAATAAACAAAAGGTAAGGGAAAGTAAATCGCAGCATTGCCACTGCCAAGTCGTAGCGATTTTCCATATCACTGGCTTGATCATCAAAAAAACCAGGGGCAAAGATAAGAATAATCACCGGTGCTGCAATAATCCCAACAAGAGTAATGGCAAACAAAATCACGCCAAGTGTGCCCGAGGTACGATCAATCAGCTCCTGTACCTCGGCTTGACCTTGGTTTTCTTTGTAGTCAGAAAGCACTGGAATAAAAGCTCTTGAAAATGCGCCTTCGGCAAAAAACCGTCGAAATGAATTGGGGATTTTAAACGCTACAAAAAAGGCATCCATAATGGGGAAGGTCCCAAAAAGACGGGCGAAAAAGATGTCACGAACCAAACCTAAGACCCTAGACAAAAGTGTCATTAATCCCACAACCCCGGTTGAACGGAACATAGTCTTTGTCTCGTTAATATCGCTTGATTGTTGCATAAGAATTTATACTAACCGATGTTTCTGTTGACAACTAAATCATTCAAAATGTTGATTTACTATTGACAACAGCCCTTAAAATATAAAAAATACACCGCC
>DTSX01000077.1:0-5447 GCA_012965065.1 Gammaproteobacteria bacterium | reverse complement strand
CATTGATAATAACATTATGGCAAACAATAGCTCAGCACGGAAAAGAGTTCGGCAAAATGAGAAGCATAGACTAAGCAATGTTACTCAGAAAAGCAGGATGCGAACTGCAGTCAAGAAAGTAATCAAGGCAGCTGACGCTGGCAATGCCAAAGAAGCAACAGCGCTTTATGCAAGCGCCCAGCCTCTGATTGATTCTCTTGCAAGAAAAGGCACAATCCATAAAAACAAAGCAGCCAATCTAAAGAGCAAACTCAACAAACGAATCAAAGCTATCGGCTAATTTTTTTATTTCCTGCACCCCCAGAGATACCAAATACCACCACCACCAAAATCGCCGCCTTGGAATAAATAGGTGCGTTTGGCTTCTGCTGCCTCATAGGCACTCGGTACCAGCGCTTCAAAATTTTTGGACGGATTGAACCCAGCTTCAGAGACCATGTCATCAATGTCTAAGTCGTGAATATAGCCCCAAAACGGTTCGTTATTGTTGTAGGTATCCCAATCTAGAATGAACGCTTCGTATTCGTCCATATCTTTGTAAGGCGGGGTTTCGCTGTGTACCATCAAGCCCCCGTCAGACAACAATCGATAGCATTCAGACAGCGAGTTCCTCAAAGCTTTGGCGGAAGTCTCATGGAGGAATATATGGGACACAATGAGATCAAAATAACCATCTTCGAAATCCAGTTTTTCAGCATTCTGTTGGGAAAAATGAACTTTTTTTCCGAGAGACTCTGCACGTGTGTGAGCGTATCGAAGCATTGGTGCGGCAACATCAATGGCATAGATTTCAGCATCTGGAAAGGCATCAACATAGGGAAGGGTGCTGTGTCCTACAGCACATCCTAGATCAAGAATTCGCTTAGGTTGCAGATCTGGATATTCTGCCTTGATGTACTCACACTGGCTAGCTCCCATATCGTTGTTAAACGGGCCCATCCTACCCATTGCATAAACATAAACTGCCGAATCGTAAATAGCCCCAGCGGCAACATCATCTTCACACACCTCTGTATGGTAAGCACCGGGCTGGCAATGAATATCAACGGCGGAGTGGTATTTAGGGATCTCCAAATCTGGATTCAATTTGAGACTTCCCAGCTTAACTCCATCTTGTTTTGAGGCTGCTATAAGCTTTTTAAGTTGGCGAGCTACCGGTATTTGGCATGAAGACCACATCATTTCCTGACTGCTTCTAAGCATTGAACTCCACAATCTATAGTAGGGTTGCTGGTTCATCTCTTGGCGGACCTCATGTCGGTCCTTGGGGAATCGGCCATGGTTCTTTTCGAATTTCGGTTTAACCACCTGATTGTAGATTACCTGATTTTTAGGTGAGACATTGGTTGCCAGGTGCAGTTTGAGTGATTTCACAAACTCTTGTCTTGCAAACTCGTCGTGGGTGGTTTCAGGAAGGATTGTGTGTGGGTATTGTTTGTAGTCTTGAATTTCCATTAAACTCTCCTGTACATTTACATATGTATTAAAAAATTAGGCCTCCTCTGAGACCCGATCTATGACTGCTTGCCATTCATTGGATAGATCATTCTTGCCCATTCCAGAAATCTCAACGTCCACGATCCTCAGAATCTGATTTAGATATTCTTCTCGCTTAGCGTCACGCTCAGCAATGGCATCTTTATCCGGTTCATAGGCCTCTATCTCTTGGCGGGTGATCAATCCTTTTTTCTCAATAATTCTTTCAAGCGTATCATGCCGGTCACGCAATACTGACAATTCTCCCGCCATGGCTAGCAACATAGCTAGCAATTTATCGACCGCAGGATCGTCAAAAAAATAAGGCCGTTCGCCTTTGGCGTGCTTTGGTAATTCTACTGCCATTTGTATAAAAAAAGATTGTCTAAATTGAATCTCAGACTAACAATTAAATTATTATTGATCAAATGATAGATATGCCACTACCGTTGTATTCCAGAAAAAAATATGAGCCATCAAAAACGTTCTGGAGTGGCTCAAATTTGCCTTATAGGTAGGAAAATCACAGAATAGTACAAGTTTAAAATATCCAAGATAACTCCGGAGAAAAGATGAACAAAAAATCCAGAAGAGTATTTTTCCAACAAGGTCTAGGTCTTGCCGGTGCAATGTCAATTACACCATTGTTGATTCAATCCTTACAAGCCAGTGAGCATCACTCCGATCAGAACAATGGATATCAAACTTTAACCAGCAGTAGCGCACCACACACATCAGTGAAAATTATCGACACTGATAACATGCCTTGGCCTCCACCATACAACGATAGAGGCTGGAAAAGTAAAATACTGTTTAGCGACCCAGAGACTGGAGGCCGCTTGTTGATAATATGGGTTCCAATTGGTGCACCCGGTGGGGTCAATCATTATCACAATTTTCACGAATGGGCCTACTGGTTAAGCGGTGATTTTGTTAACAACGAGTACACAAGTCCACTTCAACGAACAGGCGTATTCCAACAATTTCGCGAAGGGATCTTTCTGGACAGACCTGCATTCAGTCTCCATGGAGGTGAGGAAGGACGGTTGGATTCACAAGTTGGTGGCACCTGTTTAATCATGGAAGAAGGGGGGGAAACGTTTTCCGTCATTCCTGAAGATGACCGTTATTCTGACGATTGGAAAAACATTAAACAATGGACAGTTCCACGTATTATAGACACCCTAAGCGACATTCCTTGGGAAGCATACAAGCCTGCAAATGGAGTATTGGTCAAACGCTTGGTTGATGATCAAGTCAGAGGGTTTCGCGCCAGAATTTGGCAAATTCCAGCGGGCTGGAAAAGGTCAGCTGAGACTATATTTGGCCGTGCTTATTATCATAGACAAGCACATCAGTTTAACTTTGTCCTCAACGGTGATATACGAATTCAGGCATACCAAACTCCTGAGAAAAAAGCCGAAGAGATTACTGTGAAAAAGTTTTTTTATGTCGAGCATCCACCAATGAGTATTTTAGGAATTGCAAATGGAAATGTAACCACTGACGGTTGTGTCTGGTTGCAGGTGACTTATGGCAAAGGAACAGCGATAAATAATGTTCCTATTGAGGCACCAAATTATATTTATTGATTCTATATTCCTTAGGAAAGCTGATGCCGTAGGCGATGAATAAACGGCATAGGATAACTTAAAACCTTAAGAATCACAGACAGTCATTTCTTCCAGTCTTTGCATGATTTTATAACTCAATTCTTTGGTGCCCTGACTTTTTATGGCACTGACAGCGTGCACTGGTCCTTGCCATTGCAGCTTAGAAATCACCTGTTCAATCTCAGATTGTTTTTTTTCCTCAGTAATCAAGTCGAGTTTATTGAATACCAACCATCGTTCTTTTTTAGCAAGCTCTGGATCAAAAGCCATCAACTCCTTTTGAATGGCTTCAATGCTATTAGCTGTTGCCTGAGAATCTTTTGTTTCTGCCAAATCAACAATGTGAAGCAAGAGTTTTGTCCGTGAGAGATGCTTTAAAAATTCAATTCCCAACCCGGATCCTTCGGAGGCTCCTTCAATGATTCCAGGTATATCAGCAATCACGAAACTCTTTTCAAGGTCGATCCTGACCACTCCCAAATTTGGATGCAAAGTGGTGAATGGGTAGTCAGCAACCTTAGGTTTGGCTGCAGAAACCGAACGGATAAAGGTTGACTTACCGGCGTTGGGATAGCCAAGCAATCCAACATCTGCAAGCACACTTAATTCCAAGTACAGTAACCTGCTCTCCCCTTCGGTCCCCGGCGTAGATTGTCTGGGTGTGCGGTTACGGCTGCTTTTAAACCGTGTATTACCCTTGCCACCCAGGCCGCCTTTGGCAACCAAAGACAAATCGCCTTCGTCAATTAGATCACCAATCAATTCATTGGTTTCTTGATTGAAGACTTTGGTACCGCAAGGAACCTTAATAGTCAGATCATCGCCACAGCCACCCGTCCGCTTCTTGGATCGTCCTGGCTCCCCATGGGTGGCTCTGAATTGGTTATTCACTCTGAAATCAACCAGTGTATTCAGTGAAGTGGTGGCTGCCAAAGTAATGCTGCCGCCATCGCCGCCATCGCCACCATCCGGTCCACCTTTTGGTATGTATTTTTCACGTCGAAAGCTGACACAGCCATTACCCCCGCGTCCAGCTTGCACTGAAATTTTTGCTTGATCCACAAATTTCACAGCGTAACTTCCTCCATCTAAAAAAAACCCCGCATCAGCGGGGTAAGATCAATTTAGATCGTTTAACACCATCATTCCGAAAGAGGTATTACAGTAGCAAACTGTCTCATTCTCGACCCTTTCTTCACAAATTTGAGGTGCCCATCCACCTTAGCAAACAAGGTGTGATCTCTACCCATCCCCACGTTTTCTCCAGGATGAAACTTGCTGCCTCTCTGTCGAACAATAATGTTTCCAGCTTTGACAAATTCACCGCCGTACTTCTTAAGACCCAATCGTTTTGATTCTGAGTCTCTTCCATTTCTGGAACTGCCACCTGCCTTCTTATGTGCCATTAGTCCTTTGCCTCAGTTTTTTTCTTATTAGCTGTTGGTTTTTTCTTCGGTTTTGCTGCTGCTTTTTTTATTTTTGCTGCCGTTTTCTTCGGTTTTGCCGCTTTTTTCGGTTTTGCCGCTTTTTTCGGCTGTGATTTTGTTTCTTTTTTGAGTTTGATCCCAGTTATTTCTACCAAAGTATAACATTGTCGGTGACCAAACGTACGCTTGTAGTTCTTTCTGCGTTTGAATTTTATCACCTCAATTTTCTTGTCTTTACCCTCTTCAAGTACGGTTGCCTCAACTGATGCATTGGTCAAATAAGGTGTTCCAATGTCTACATCGCTACCTTCTCCCACCATAAGTACTTCTGTAAAGAGGACTTTATCTCCAGAATTAGCATTGAGCTTCTCAAGTTTGATTTTTTGCCCCTGAGTTGCCCGGTATTGTTTGCCACCTGTTTTAAATACAGCGTACATGGTTTTTCCTAGCGTATTGATGTTTCCAACTGGGAGGCAATTCTATAGATTTAAGCATTCTAATTCAATATATTTGAAGGCTCTGATATAGTGTCCGGTGACTTGGAAAGCGAGTAAAAGAAGACAGATTAATTATGATTCAAAGCTTAGATAAACTGAATGAGGAACAATCGGTCATTGAAGAAGCCCGATCTCTTCTTGGGTTGGATTGGCAAGAGATGGACCAAGAAATCCGAGTGCAACTGGATACCGATGTCGGCCTCATCAACAGTATTTCACATTACATCATCAACAGTGGTGGCAAAAGATTACGTCCATTGATGGTGTTGCTGTCCTCAAAAGCATGTGGAATAGACGAACACAACCGTTCTCGTATTCTGGCTGCGGCGATGATTGAATTCATTCATACCGCAACACTATTGCATGATGACGTTGTCGATGAATCCGATACCAGGCGAGGCATAAAAACCGCACATCGACACTTTGGCAACGAA
>DTSX01000076.1 GCA_012965065.1 Gammaproteobacteria bacterium | reverse complement strand
AAGTCATCCCAGGAATGCTTTAAATTTTTACGAACTTGAGAGATATAATCCTCCATACTACTGATTGGCAGGCTCACATCGTACATAAAAGTAGGTTTGTAGTTGGTCTGCTGTTCCACGTCATCTCTTATAGCCCATAAGGCTTGACGCTCTGAGTCCGATTTTGCTAACACAGCATCTTTGATCAACGAACTCTCCAAGCACTCGCTTAGAACGGATTCAAAATGACCTTCATCTGTGATTTGATCGGAACCCAATGCTTCTACAAGGACGTAGTATGGATAATCTGGAGCTAAGGGAATCGAGCTTTGTTCTTTTGAGCCCACCACCATTTTATAAAATTCATTCCACATAACCTCAAAAGCACTCATATTCCCTCCAAGTTTTGAGTCCACTATCTTCAAGAACCGGATAACAGAATCAAGATTTTCGAGTGCGACCAACCCAGTATTTTGACTCAAAGGGGCCTCCCTTAAACGCAATACACATCTTGTTATAATCCCCAAAGTACCTTCTGTACCAATAAATAACTGTTTCAAATCATATCCAGCGTTATTTTTTATCATTGTATTCATGGAAGTTAGGACAGTTCCATCTGCCAAGACAGCTTCTAGACCTAGGACTGAATCACGCATCATGCCATAGCGTATGACTCTGTTACCGCCTGCATTGGTTGCAATGTTGCCACCTATGGAACAAGAGCCTCGGGCGCCTAGATCAAGAGGAAACATCATATTATTTTCTTCAGCCAGTTCTTGAATGGTTTGCAAAGTTGTGCCGGACTGACAAGTGATTGTCCTGCCGATTAGATCCACATCTTCTATTTGATTCATCCTTTCCAAAGAAATGACCAACTGGTCCTGGGTGCTTCTTGTCCCATAGACCAAACCCGTCAGTCCCCCATGTACAACTATTGGTTGATTGGATTCATGGCAGGCAGACAAGATTTTGGACAACTCTTCAGTTGTTTTTGGACGAAGAATTACTTTGGCTTGAATGTTCTCCTCAGTATGAAGACCGCCAGCAGTTCTTCCGGATACATCTTCCCCTTGAAGGATTGCGCCTTCATCTAAAAATGAAGCGAAAAATTCTATAAGACCACTTTGCGAAACCAAAAAACAAACCCCCTAAATTCACTTAACACATGCAGTTAAACGAAACTGGACATGCAGACGGTATTTACGACTTGCTTTATACCTAATCTACTATTGTCTAAAGCAAATATTAAGATGCTTCCCAAGCAGCCTGAACATCTTGCCAAGACACTATTGCAATGGGATTTGCATCTGCATCGATGAAGGCAAGAGGACCAAGAAATGTCATATAAAATTCACTGTCTTCATGAAAATACGTTTGGTCGTGTCTTGCATTACATGGCTCATAACCGTAACCGGGTGCTACAGCAGTTGCTCCTCCACGATCATCGCCACCTCTGACTGACATTTTACCTTTCGTTAAAAAATATTCGCCGGGACCTATATGGATGTGTGCGTTAAAAGAAGATCCTTCTGGACAATCAAAAATGGCAGTCCAAGCACCCATCTCGGGCGAAACATTTAGCAGTTTCCATGTAATGGGTCCTTCGCAGAGAGCAGCTGGAAAAGGAACCCAATCCTGTTCATCCATCTGAACATATCTACCTATAAGTTGTTCCTGGTGTTCTACATTATAATCTGTCATATCTTTCTCCTATTTGTCGTCTTCCCAAATTGCCAGACAACACATTATATTTCCTTACTGTATAAGAAATTTAATTTGGATGAAAGTGAAAACTCAAAGTGGGCCCGCTCATTGAAAACTCTGCTTAAAGAAGATTACAGCGAGCCTAAAAATAACGACTTAACCGGGTTCACATCCTCCGAGAGAGGGTCTGTATATTGACAAGGGGGCTTCTGACTTATCAAGTTCAATGAAATCAGTATCCCAGTGATTGATTGTAAGTTGCCAACGGCGTTTTTCTCCAGCCACATAATCATCCATTTGATCGCCAAACAACTCGGTTATTAATTCCGC
>DTSX01000075.1 GCA_012965065.1 Gammaproteobacteria bacterium | reverse complement strand
TGTGAGTGCGAATAAGCGACATATTTGATGGGCTTGTCGCTTATTTTTCGAAGCTCAGTATCCAGTATTTTGGCAGCCTCGACGGTTAAAGGGTCCGTGAGAATAATACCGTCTTCTCCAATTAGAAAAAAATTACGATAAAACGTGTAACGGTAGGCATACAAATGCGGGGAAATTTTTTCTATCTCCCAAAGTTTTAATTTCCCAAACAATGTCTTTTCAGATTCAGCAATTGTTTCAGGAGCAGGTTGCACAGCATGGCTGACAGTAGATATACACATCCAGATAACAGCAAAATATAAAATTCTCTTCATTCCAGCTTAATCTTATCGTCCCATGTTTAAGAAGGAAGTGTATCTCCTGAGGATATTTGACAAGTCTTCTTGATTGTAGTTTTGGAATTTACGGAAAGGTTCCAGATCAATTTTGTCCATCGCAATAAAGTTATTAAGGTCCACGTTGCCGTTTTTCTCGGCTTCCTCAGCGGTGGACTGGACAAGTTGCCAAAATTCTCTTTGTTTGCTTATCGTTTCGATAGGACCCAGTATGTTTGTTGACGATTGCCCACCGATGAAAGAATTAATGTCATTGGCCTCAGCTAATTTTTCCATCGCGCTCAATACAGATATGAGTGTTGCAGGCCTGAGATAAGGCAATGTTGGATCGTTTGGAAAACTGGGCCCTTTTGTATTTAATAAGTCTGCGACAAAGAGAAGACGTGCAGGTTGGATCTGAACTGCAATAAGACATTCACCGTGACTGGGCCCAAAATAAGACAATTCTATTGTCTGGTTGCCTAATTCAATAACATAGGTCCTATCGAAATAAACATCGGGTTCAACAACATTTGGGTTTTGATTGCCAGACAAAAATAACCTGCATTCTTTGTTTGCAATAAATTTTGCTCCCTGTTTTTTAAACACTTCTCCTCCCGTTATGCGGTCCCAGTGCGAGTGGGTGTAGACAACATGGGTAACCCCTTGTTTGTAGTTCTTGGTTATGAACTCGTTGAGCTCCATTGCTACCTGTTGGTTGAGAGGGTCAATCACAGCAACGCCTTTATTTCCGATGATCAGTAATCCGCGATTCTCTCCTTGATCAAACACCAAAACATCTTCGGTCAGTTTTTCGATTGTCACTTCAGCCCAAGATGGGCAATAAATCGACATTAGCAAAAAGGCCATGATCGCAAGGAGGCCATGTTTGATTTTGTTTATATATTGTGGGGTTAATGCAAGCAACACTTCCATTTTATTTTCCCTTAATGATTGCCATACCAAGCTTCCCAAGGATTGGAACTGCGGCACCCAATTCCATAGCATTTTCCGCGGATGCATTGCCCTGTAAAAATCTTTTATACACACCTTGAGCGATGCCTGCTATGCGAAAAAAACCAAAAGCCAAATAAAACGACCAGTTGGGAATACTGTCAATGCCCATTTTTTGGCAGTAACTCTTAATGTAATCTCCCTCTGAAGGAATTCCCAACTTTTTGGTATCAATTTCATCAAGTCCTGGGGTGATTCCCATCTTAGGCAAATGCCATTGCAAACATTGATAAGCTAAATCTGCATATGGGTGCCCCAGAGTTGAAAGCTCCCAATCAAGTACAGCCAGCACTTCCGGTTTCTCGTAATCAAACATTATGTTGTAAAGTCTATAATCTCCATGTACCAAACTAACGAGACCATCATCGTTAGGCGTATTCTTTCCCAGCCAAACAATTAAATCTTCAACATCGGAGTAAACTTCAGTCTCTGCGGATCGATATTGCCTGATCCATCGACTGACCTGACGTTCAAAATAACTTCCTGGTTTACCGAAATCTGAAAGTCCTACCTTTTCTATATTTACTTGATGTAAATATGCCAGCACTTCATTGGTTGCTTCGTAAATCTGACCTCGGGTTTTATTATCAACTTCAGGAAGCGTAGGATCCCAAAAAATCCTACCTTCAACATACTCCATGATATAGAACATTGTGCCGACAATGGCAGCATCCTCACAAAGATGAAAAACTTTTGGTACGGGGACATTGGTTTCTTCCAGTGCTTTTAAAACTTTGAATTCTCTATCAACAGCGTGTGCTGAGGGCAAAAGTTTTCCCGGTGGTTTTTTCCTCAGGACAAATTTTCTGTCGGCTGTTTCTATTAAAAAAGTTGGATTGGACTGGCCAGTTTTGAATTTTGTTGATTGGACAGGTCCTTGAAACTCTGGGATGTGATCTTCCAGATATTCACTAAGTTTGCTCTTATCAAAAGTGTGAACACTTAAACTCATTATTAAGCGGTGTGTTTTTTAAGCATCTTTTTTGCCAAAGATGCCAAGTGAACCTCATCTGGTCCATCCGCCAATCTTAAGGTACGGACTCCAGCGTAAGCTTCTGCAAGAAAAAAATCTCCACTCACACCAGCTGCGCCATGTATTTGTATTGCTCGATCAATTACACGACAGGCCATCTGTGGAGCAACAACTTTGATCATGCTAATAAGGTCACTGGCTTCTTTGTTGCCATAACGATCCATTTTGTCTGCGGCCATTAAAGTCAACAGACGGGCTTGTTCGATTTCACTGGCTGAAATGGCAATGCTTTCTCGAACGGAACCCTGTGCACTCAAGAGTTTGCCGAATGCTACTCTATTATTGGCACGCTCGCACATTGCAGTAAGTGCCCGTTCAGCAATTCCGACAAGACGCATGCAGTGGTGAATTCTTCCCGGCCCAAGCCGACCTTGTGCAATTTCAAAACCTCGACCCTCTCCCAGAAGAATGTTTTCTTTTGGAACCCTGACATCTGTGAAGGCGATTTCGGGATGGCCGTGCGGTGGGTCGACAGATCCAAACACCGACATAGGCCTAATAATTTCAACGCCCTCAGTGTCCTTAGGAACTAAAATCATAGATTGTTGTTTGTGACGATTGGGGTTTTCTGGATCTGTTTTGCCCATCAAAATTAATATTTTGCAAGCTGTATTCATCGCCCCAGAAGTCCACCATTTTCGACCGTTAATTACATAATTGTCTCCATCGAGGACAATGGGTGTTTGTATGTTGCTTGCGTCTGAAGAAGCAACCGCGGGTTCGGTCATTGCAAACGCAGATCTAATCTCTCCTCTGAGTAGAGGATCCAGCCACTGCTCTTGCTGAGCTTTTGTTCCATAGCGATCTAAAACTTCCATGTTGCCAGTATCAGGTGCGCTGCAATTGAAGACTTCGGACGACCAAGGAATATGGCCCATTATTTCAGCGAGTGGGGCGTATTCTAAGTTGCTGAGGCCAGCACCGTGATCCGAGTCAGGCAGAAACAGATTCCACAGGTCCTCTGCTTGAGCTTTCTTCTTTAAATCTGACATCAAGGGAGGTTGTTGCCATATATTGTCTGTTGTTTTGAAATGATCCCGGTAAGCCTGATCGTTTGGGTAAATGTGTTTATCCATAAAAACGGTTAACTGCTCAATTAAATCGGTAACTTTTTTGGTATATGTAAAATTCATCTAATTTACCTCATCTTGTTTTCAATCAATTTATAGTATTTTTTTGTTGCTGCCAAAATTGTTAAATCATCGTTTGCTAATTGTTCTGCTTTTACCAGCGAATCCCAAGCTTTTTTCAACGTTCTCCAAGGTACCTCTTCTTCATCCAAAAGTCTGTTGGCTTCGAATTCATGGTAATCTTTGAGCAGTTCTGGTGTGCAATCAGGGTTTTCAGTAGCCAGAATTCTCTTGGCAAAATCAATCAGTCTTGGATCACTCATTTCGTTGAGAATATCCAATCGGCGATCGAAATCTTGGGTTTTACGGAAAGCATCGCTGAGCATACGGTTGGAATTATCGATAAAATCATTATAGATTTGAGACTCTGGATATTCTTCGACAGTCCAGGGACGTCTTCGCTTGCTGTTTATGTCACAAGCTAAATAAACATTTTCCTTGAACCCATTGTTTTCTTGTATTTTGGTAGCTTTGTATGTTGCTTCTTCTTCAGTCAGTGCATTTTTGGAGCAAAAAAGAGGGGGCAGGATGACTGGGCTACCGTTCGATTTAATGGAAAATAAGGGCGAATTCTTTTTATCAATCAACGCCGCTATTTCTTCTGCAGTCATATAGAGGTAATCTTCTGGATCAGAACAAAGATCAAAAAAAATCATGCGGTTGGGTACACTTGGATCTTCACAGATGAAGGTGGGCGTTCGCTTTATTGCTTGACGTTCTTTGTATTTCACTTCACCGTAGTTGAAAAATAACTGCTCCGTCATTAATTTCACAGTTCTTTTTTTGTTGCCAGAAGCAATGCCTGCAAAAAAGATATCAGGTGCTTGGCGCCTAAACAAATCAGCCAGTTTTAACAGTGCTTTGACGTCATCCAGCGCTGTATGAGCATCGCCGGGATCAATGCCATTTTCTCTCGCCATTGCTTCTTGTTTGAGAATTACTTTTCCTGTTTGATCTTTAAAAAAAGCGATGCTATTAGGTTCAAAGCAGAAAATTGTTTGGGCCATTTTGTACAAGTCAATATGAAGGCGATCTTCAAAGGCGTTCAACAGTAAGTAAGGGTTATAGAGGGAGGAAAAAAAGGAATGTCTCAGAATGATAAGGTCGTAAAACGCACCGTTGTAAGTGGTTAGTATTTTATTGGGGTGGGCAATAAAGTAATCGGCGAGTTTGCTGATCAAGCCATACAAGGAGAGTTCTTCTTTCATCAAATCAATGGGATTAATGTTACTGATTTCCAAGGCAACTGCACTAGGTAAAATATGTGCGGGCAGTCGACATTTGTTGTCAATGATAATTTCTGGAGACCCCATATTCTCATCTAGCCCGAGGACAGCGGCAGAAGTCGGGCGCTCGTATGCAAAGTTGCCCACACCCGTAGTTTCGAGGTCCAATCCAACCATACCCCTTTCGAGAAGTAGGTCTTGATATTCCTGATACCATGGCTCAGTCATTGCTTGATTAACCCATTATTTATTTGCATTCAATACTGATAAAATAGAAAGACACAAGTACGTTTAAATTTAGTTTCAGAATATGTTACCAAAAATTTTTTTTGCCAAAGGATTTTATCTAATTCTGATATTTTCAATTGCATCTTGTGGTCAAAAAGGCGAGCTGTACTTACCCGATGATCCCTCACAACAGATGATGCCGCCGTCATTGTTGCAACCCACCTCAACAAAGCCAGCCGAGCAAAACGTCCTTGATGAGTGAAGTAAAATCACTAGTTTTAATTGATGGCTCTTCGTATCTTTACCGTGCTTTTTATGCACTGCCAGGACTTACTGCGCCTTCAGGGCAACCAACAGGGGCAATTTATGGTGTGTTGATGATGTTGCATAAACTGATCAAAGACGAGAGACCAAATTTGCTTGGTATTGTCTTTGATGCACCTGGAAAAACTTTTAGGCATGAGTTGTTTCCGGAGTACAAAGCCAACCGTGCAAGAACTCCAGAGGATCTTATCATCCAAATAGAACCCCTTCTTGCAGCGATTGAAAATCTTGGTTTGCCTTTAATTCGGGTAAACGGCGTTGAAGCAGATGACGTCATTGGAACTCTTGCCAAGGAGGCAGAGCAAAGAGGTATGAACACCCTAATTGCAACTAGCGATAAAGACTTTACACAACTTGTTTCAGATAAAATAACCCTGCTGGATACCATGAAAAATAGGTTAACAGATCGTTCTGGTGTGATTGAGAAATTTGGATTGCCTCCTGAGCAAATCATAGATTTTTTAACCTTGTCGGGGGATGCTTCGGACAATATTCCTGGAGTTCCTACGGTCGGTCCGAAGACGGCGGTAAAATGGCTGCAGCAATATTCCAGTTTAGCCGGGGTTATTGAACATGCAGAGGAGATTTCAGGAAAAGTTGGAGAAGCTCTTCGAGAGAGCATACCAAGACTGAACTTGTATCAACAGCTGGCTACCATCGATTGTTCTCTAGAGCTGGATTGTACGGTTGACGATCTTGTGATCAGAGAGTCAAAGGATGATGAGTTGTTTGCTCAGTTCAAGAACCTGGGTCTGCATGCATTGATTAAGCAATTTAGCATTGAAGAACCAATTACAAAAATCAGAAGAGACACTGTTTATCAAGGAATCCTAACAAAAAAAGAGTTTGAAGCACTCTTGGATAGACTGAGTCGGGCTGAGGTTACTGCCATTGACACTGAGACCACTAGCCTGAATTATATGCAAGCAGAAATTGTAGGTATCTCTGTAGCCATCGTATCAAACGAAGCTTATTACATACCACTCATGCACGAGTACGATGGGGTCCCAAATCAGTTGGACAGGGAATATGTTCTGCAAAAATTGAAACCATGGTTGGAAGACAAAGAGGCCAAGAAAATTGGCCACAACCTTAAATACGACAGTCATATCTTCGCCAACCACGGGATCGAATTGAATGGCACTGATTTCGATAGCATGCTGGAGTCCTATGTGCTGAACAGCACTGCCACCCGACACAACCTAAATGCCGTAGCAAAACGCTATTTGAACTTGGATACCACCAGCTATGAAGATGTTGCGGGCAAAGGAGCAAAGCAGATTGGATTCAATCAAGTCAGTCTTGAGGATGCCATCCACTACGCGGCTGAAGATGCAGACGTAAGCTTTCAGTTACACCAAACCTTGCACCCTAAACTTATGGAAATAAATTCTCTTGCTAAGCTCTACACTGATATTGAAGCTCCATTGCTTAAGGTCTTGCAGACAATTGAGCGCAATGGCGTGCTGATTGACGAATCCATGTTACAAAAACAAAGTGATCAATTTGCAATAACTCTAAAAGAGCTTGAATCCAAAGCTTATTCCTTAGCCGGAGCAGAGTTTAACTTAAATTCACCCAAGCAACTGCAGGAAATCCTCTACGACAAGTTGTCTCTGCCTATTTTGAAAAAAACACCGAAAGGCCAACCGTCAACCGCTGAAAGTGTCTTGCAAAGGCTTGCTGAAGATTTTCCAATTGTGCAAACAATTCTTAATTATCGAACAACAGCTAAACTAAAGACCACATACACTGACAAATTACCGCTGATGGTTAATCAGGACACTGGCCGGGTGCACACGTCGTATCATCAAGCTGTCACAGCTACAGGCAGACTATCCTCATCTGACCCAAATTTACAAAATATACCCATCAGAACTGTTGAAGGCAGACGCATCAGGCAAGCTTTTATTGCACCCAAGGGGTTTCAAATCTTAGCTGCAGACTACTCACAAATTGAACTTAGGATCATGGCACACAACTCCCAGGACCCTGGGCTTTTGGACGCTTTTCAGGCGGGTTTGGATATTCACCAAGCAACCGCTGCTGAAATTTTTGCTGTTGATTTGCAATCGGTTTCAGCAGAACAAAGACGCTCCGCAAAGGCCATCAATTTTGGCTTGATTTATGGCATGTCGGCGTTTGGACTGACCCGACAGCTGGGCATCACACGAGGGGATGCCCAAGAATACATTGAACTCTATTTTGCAAGGTATCCAAAGGTCAAGGAGTACATGGATGCAATCAGAAATCAGGCAAGGGAATCCGGTTTTGTGGAGACAGTTTTTGGCAGGCGACTCTACCTTCCAGATATTGATTCGCGTAACTACCAACGAAGACAATATGCAGAAAGAAGCGCCATCAATGCCCCTATGCAGGGCACCGCAGCAGATATTATCAAAAAGGCGATGATTGATCTTGAGCAACGGTTGGTTGCAGAATCCATCAATGCCAAAATTATCATGCAGGTCCACGACGAACTGGTTTTGGAAGTTGAAGACAGTTCTGTGGGTGCTGTGAGTGAATTTGTAACAGAGGCAATGGGAAAAGCTGCTGATTTGGATGTTGCCTTAAAAGTTGATCTTGGTGTTGGCGAGAATTGGGATCAAGCGCATTAAATTGTATTGACTGTTGCATTTACAACAAAGCCATAAAAATTTGTTTTTTTAGTACTCAAAAATTTCACACAGTCTTTGCTTTGCGATAGCAACCCCGTCTTTCTTAGTTCCAGAAAACAACTGTATTGTGGCAACTTTTCCTAAAGATGTTTGAGTGCTTCGCAGTGCCTCAATTTGTCCCAATTTTTTTAATTTGTCTGACTTGGTCAATATTACATGTAGTGATTTATCAAACGGCAGATAAAAATCAATAAAGAGATGATCCAATTCTGTGATCATTCGCCTACTGTCAACAATTAAAAAAACTCCCTTCAGCGCATCTCTTGTTCTGAAATAA
>DTSX01000074.1 GCA_012965065.1 Gammaproteobacteria bacterium | reverse complement strand
TCCTACTGGGTAGTGTGGATCTGAAGAATCAGGGTTAACCTCAACCAAAACTCTTCCAGGTTCAATAAAGGCTGCAATCCCGTCTATATGTCCATCCGTTCCTGTTTCGTCTGGATCTCCTGGAATCCAGATAACCTTAGAGGCTCCCAAAGTTCTACAAAGTTCAGATTCTATTTCTCTCTTGGTCATTTGAGGGTTTCTATTTTTGTTTGGGAAACAGGATTCTGTGGTTATAACAGTACCTTCACCATCAACTGTTATCCCCCCTCCTTCAGCAATCATCTTTGATGTATACTCATCAACACCCATCAAATCAAGTATTTGAGATCCCATCAAAGCATCTTGATCATAGGGTCTAAATTTATCTCCCCAAGCATTAAATTCCCAGGTCGAACCAGCTAAAAGTCCTGAATCATTGATAAGAAAATTAGGTCCTGAATCACGGGTCCAAGAATCGTCAATAGACATCTCAATTATCTCAACATTCTTGGACAAATAAGCTCTTGCATCATCTAACATCGATGGCGAAACCAATAAATTTACTGGTTCAAATTGAGCAATTGTATTGGCAACATCAGCATAAGCTTTTTTAGTTGCCTCAATATTGGGCCATAAATCAACTCGGGCAGGCCACGCCATCCAGCAGTAGGTGTGTTCTTCCCATTCACCTGGCATGTACAAACCCAGGTCCCTTGGATCCTTTTTGGATTGTTTATTTGGCATTGATTTGCATCCTGATTATTGAAATTAAGAGGCTTGCTCCTGCAAATAATAATAGCGTTATAGATAAGGCAAACACCCTATCATAATTACTATTACCTACAACCATAGCTGCAAAAGCTGGTCCCAGTGCAGCACCTATGGTAGCAAAGGAATTGCCAGCAGCAAGTGCACTTCCTTTCTTATCTAATTTTGCGAGAAGTGTTTGAATATAAGGTAAACACAATGCCCAACCGAAGCCTAAAAGACACGCGCTGATAAAATAAGATGTGTAAGTTTTTGTTGTCAATAAAATGCCCATACCAACCAAAGAACACAGCATTCCAAACAAAAGGGGGGGTATCAACCCAAAACGAGTTCCAATTAGAATGATCACTAAAGAACCTGGAATACCGATCAGCGAAGATACTAGCATTATATTTCCAACGGTCAGTTCACTTAGTGGAATGGCCATGCCGACTCTTTCTATGTATGTAAATTGGGCAAAACCTGAAGCTTCAAATAGCCCGAAACCAACAACAGCAAAAAGAGTAACCAACGACAGTAAAACCTTCATTTCTGTATGACTACTGCCGTCTACTTCCTTTGTTACTGATCTATCGGGTAAATACCTAATTAGAAACAATGCGATCAAATCCAATGTTGCAAGTGACAAATACATTCCCTGAACGCCAATATTTTGAGAATAAATAATCAAAAAATAAAGACCAAGACCGCTGACAACAAATTGCATCAAAACAAATAAACCATACCCACGTTCGTAGTTTGGCATTGTTGCAAATGAAGTGTACACAACAATATTTGCTGCACCCATAGCAATCCCTGCCAAAAACCTAGTGACTAAAAAATAAAGATCAGGATTGGCCGAAAAAGATGAGTAAATATCAATAATGACAACTACTCCTAAGCTCAAGCCAGCGAGCTTTTTCAGATTTAACTTGTGAATACGCACAGAAATAAACATAAGTAGTGCCGCAACACCAAACGATCCAGATGCAATCACCCAACCAGCATAGGACTCAGAAAACTGGCCGTGATCAACCAAAACTCCAACCAAAGCCGGCGCAATCAAAATCGGCATCATTGTTACACATCCTATGATTGAAAAGATGAAGAATTTTTTGAAATTATTAAATTGCACTTAATTTTAGAAAAAATTAATAATTTAATTACTTTTTTTAACCACCCAATTTGTACTCCCCACCCCTCTGCAAAGCTTCTTGATATGCAGTTCTGGAGTGATATCGCTCCAAGGCTGCAACAAGGTTAGGGAATGGTTTGAGAGAATCTGAAATCTGGGCTGCCTCTAAAACAAATGAAAGCATGG